>JBLHGY010000152.1:0-4681 GCA_047616665.1 Polaribacter sp. | reverse complement strand
AACGTTGTGGTAAGTTTAAAACCCTATCACTTTTCTTTAGACGGAATTATATCTGATCATGATTTAATGTCAAGTGCTTTTAGCACGTATGGTGAAGAAAATAAAGCTTGGACAGCAGAAGATGCAAAAGGCTTCATTAAAATTTTAGGGAATCAGAATAAAATTTATAAACAAATAAACTCTTAAGCATGTTAGAGATAGGAATTATTGGCGGAGCTGGTTACACTGCCGGAGAATTAATTAGATTGTTATTAAATCATCCTGAAGCAAACATCAATTTTGTGTACAGCACCTCAAATGCTGGCAACAAATTACATAAAGTGCATAAAGATTTAATTGGAAGCACAGAAATCTCTTTTACTTCTCAAATTAATACGAAAGTAGATACTTTGTTTTTGTGTTTAGGTCACGGAAATTCGACCACATTTTTAGAAAACAATAATTTTTCTAAAAACACAAAAATCATTGATTTAAGCAACGACTTTAGATTGTTTGCTGACAAAAAATTTGAAGGGAAAGACTTTGTGTATGGTTTACCCGAATTGGATAAAACGGTTATAAAAACAGCAAAATACATTGCGAATCCTGGATGCTTTGCCACAGCTTTACAATTGGCAATTTTACCTTTAGCGGCAAAAGGTTTGCTAAATAACGATATACATATAAATGCCGTTACTGGCGCTACTGGCGCGGGAACTTCATTGTCTGCAACCACACATTTTACATATAGAGATAATAATTACTCTCACTATAAAGCATTTAATCATCAGCATTTAGGAGAAATTAATCAAACTGTAAATCAATTACAAGCTAATTTTAATGCTGAAATAAATTTTATCCCCAATAGAGGAAATTTCTCTAGAGGAATTTTTGCTACTACCTACACAAAGTATGATGGTAGTTTAGATGATGCCATAAAAATATATAAAGAATATTATAAAGATGCCGCATTTACTTTTGTGTCTGACGAAGAAATTCATTTAAAGCAAGTAGTAAATACAAACAAATGTTTACTTCACTTGGTAAAACACGGAAATAAATTATTAATTACAAGTACCATCGATAATCTTTTAAAAGGTGCCTCTGGGCAAGCAGTTCAGAACCTAAATTTAATGTATGACTTTGAAGAAACTTTAGGATTAAATTTAAAGGCAAGTTATTTTTAATATATAATAAGAGGCTTAAGGCCCTTGTAAAAAATAAAATTATGAAAGTAGCAATTATTGGAGCAGGAAGTTTAGGACAATCAATAGCCAAGGGATTATTAAGCAATAAGGTTGTAAGTTCTTTGTATTTAACTAAAAGAAACACCAGCTCTATCAAAAGTTTTAGCGATTATAAAAAGGTGACTTTAACTTCAGACAATGAAGAAGCTGTAAAAAATGCCACCATTTTAATTTTTGCAGTTCAACCAAAACACTTAGAGCATATTTTAAATAATTTAAAGTCTCATTTACATGAAAATCATGTTTTAATCTCTGTCATCACAGGGTTTTCGATTGCAAAAATTGAGGCTATTGTTGGATCTAATACTTGTATTATTCGTTCTATGCCAAATACTGCTGCTGCTGTTGGACAATCTATGACCTGTCTTTCTCCAAATAAAAAAGGAAAAGAAAAAGTAGCATTGGCAAAAACTATTTTTAACAGCCTTGGCAGTTCTATGGAAATCCCTGAGGAACAACTACAAGCAGCAACTGTTATTTGCGCAAGCGGAATTGCTTTTTGGATGCGTTTAATTAGAGCAACAACCCAAGGCGCAATTCAGTTGGGCTTTGAAGCACATGAAGCACATGAATTAGCAATGCAAACTTGTTTTGGTGCTGCTACCCTTTTAAAAGAATCCGGCAATCATCCAGAAGCAGAAATAGACAGAGTAACGACTCCTGGAGGATGTACCATAGAAGGTTTAAATGAAATGGAACATCAAGGATTAAGCTCTTCTTTGATTAAAGGAATTAATAAGTCGTTCGATAAAATTAACCAAATAAAAAACTAACAATATGCCTTTATTTAACGTTTACCCGCTATACAATGTTACACCAGTCTCCGCTAAAGGAGTGTATGTATACGACGAAAATAATATAGAATATTTAGATCTATATGGAGGTCATGCGGTTATTTCTATTGGTCATGGGCATCCAAAATATTTGGAAGCAATTACAAATCAAGTTCATAAATTAGGTTTTTATTCAAATGCAATTCACAATCCTTTGCAGGTTGCGCTCGCAGACAAACTAGAAGTTCTTTCTGGATGTAACGATTATGAATTGTTTTTATGTAGTTCTGGCGCTGAAGCAAATGAAAATGCACTAAAACTAGCTTCCTTTAAAACTGAAAAATCGAGAGTAATTGCTTTTAAAAACGGATTTCATGGACGGACTTCTGCAGCAGTAGCAGTAACCGATAATAAAAATATTATTGCACCAATAAACGCACAACAAAAAGTAACTATTTTAGATTTAAACGATATTGAAAGCGCAAAAAGAGAATTAGAAAAAGGAGATGTTTGCGCAGTAATTGTAGAGTTTATACAAGGAGTTGGTGGTTTAGACCAAGCGAATGCCTATTTTTTCGAACAATTAGATATTCTTTGTAAAGCAAACAACACCTTATTTATTGCTGATGAAGTGCAATCTGGTTATGGTAGATCTGGGAAATTCTTTGCATTTCAACATTATAATGTTACTCCAGATATTATTTCCATTGCCAAGGGAATGGGAAATGGTTTTCCTATTGGCGGAATTTTAATCCATCCAAATATCAAAGCTAAATACGGAATGTTAGGAACTACTTTTGGTGGAAATCATTTGGCTTGTGCCGCCGGTCTATCTGTATTAAATGTAATTGAAGAAGAAGGTTTAATGGACAATGTAAATGAAATGTCTGCCTATTTTATAAAAATTGCAAAAACAATCCCAGAAGTAAAACAAATAAAAGGAAGAGGATTAATGCTTGGATTGGAATTTAATTTTGAAGTAAGCGAATTAAGAAAAAAGCTAATTTACGACTACCATATATTTACTGGTGGAGCAGCAAACAAAAACGTATTAAGAATATTGCCACCTTTAAATGTAAATAAGGATCATTTGAATCAATTTTTTGAAGCATTAATTAGTGCTTTAGCAGATTAAATTAGTCTATTAGGATAAACAGCAACTAAGAAATACAACTATAAAACATAAACTAAAAAAATGAATACCTTATTATCTTTAGAAACTAGAAATAATGTTTTATTAACGATGGCAACACTTCTTGATACAGAAAGAGTGGCTATTATTAATATGAATAAAAAAGATATAAATGCCTATAAAGGGAATGATATTTCTATGTTAGATCGCTTAAAAGTAAACAATGCTAAAGTTGATGAAATGATTATTGCTGCCAAACATTTAGCTTCTCAAGAAGATCCTGTTGGTGTAGAACGTTTAAGCTTTAAACATAAGAACGGAATGCAGGTATATAATAAAACAGCCTCTTTTGGTAGCATACTTATCATCTATGAATCGAGACCAGATGTTACTGTTGAGGCTGCAGGAATTGCATTTAAATCTGGAAATAAAATATTATTAAAAGGTGGAAAAGAGTCTTTACATTCTAACTTAAAAATAACAGAATTATGGCACAAAGCTTTAAAGCAGCACAATGCTTCTTCAGACTGGGTAACGTATTTACAATTTAACAGAATAGAAACACAGAAGTTTTTAGAAAAACCAACACAGAAGGTAGATTTAATTGTGCCTAGAGGTGGAGAAAAATTAATTGCTTTTGTTAAAAAACATGCTTCTTGCCCAGTGATCATAAGCGGTCGTGGAAATAACTTTGTGTTTGTTCATTCAGAAGCCGATCTTAATATTGCTTTAGCTATTATTATCAATGGTAAATCTAAAATATCTGCTTGTAATGCTGTTGACAAAGTTTTAATTGATGAAAATCTCCCAAATAAAAAGGAATTTATCAACACATTAATAAAAAAGTTAAATGAATCTAAAATTCAGGTTTTAGGAGATAAAATAATTTCAAAAAAACACGGCGTTCAAGAAATTTCATCCAACGAAGTTTGGTACGAAGAATTTTTAGATTATAAAATAGTGCTTGGGGAAATTGCTTCAAAGGAAGCGGTAATTGAGATGATAAACACCTATTCTGGTGGACATTCGTCAGCAATTATTACAAAAAATGATGCAGCAGCTCATTTTTTTATGGAAAATGTAGATACTGCAGCAGTATATCATAATGCATCTACGCGCTTTACAGACGGGGGGCAATTAGGTTTGGGCGGAGAGTTGGCAATTAGCACCGATAAACTGCACCAGAGAGGCCCAATTGGTCTTCAACATTTGGTAACAAATAAATGGTATGTTCACGGAAATGGTCAAATAAGATAATATGCAAAAAAAGAAACGTATTTTACTAAAAATAGGTTCTAATACACTTACAAAAGAAACCGATAATATCTCTAGAGGTAAAATTGAGGATATTGCAAATCAGATTGCAAAGCTTAAAGATACCTGCGAGTTTATTATCGTAAGTTCTGGAGCAATTGCAGTTGCAAAACAGTTTGTAAAGTTAGAAAGTAAAGAATCATCCATATTTGTAAAACAAGCATTGGCCTCTATTGGGCAGCCCCATTTAATTAGAATTTATCAAGAAATTTTTAGAGAATATGGTTTGTTAAGTT
>JBLHGY010000151.1:0-4708 GCA_047616665.1 Polaribacter sp. | reverse complement strand
TAACAGGTCAAACAAAAGAAATATAGGAAAATATCGCAGAAGAGAAAAACCAAAAGTAACTAAAAATCAAAGAGATAGCATATGAAAACCTCTTAACTTAATGACATTGAACGAGCGCTAGCGGGGGAAGAAAAAGGCTTACTTCAAAAGCAAGTAGCACAGCATATTAATGTAGATAAATCCACTTATAGTAAGATTGAAAAGAGTTTACGTGAAGTAACTGTTATTGAACTTTATAAAATGTCGCAATTATTTGATATGACTGTTGACCAAATTATTACTCTTGAAGATGTTATTCCTAAAGCTGTGGTTCTTGAAGATAAAACAGAAGATGAGCGTTTAAAATTAATTGATAATCTTGATGAGGAAGATAAAAACACCGTCTTTAAAATCATTGATAAGATGCTTACCAATAAAAAAATTAAGGAATTTTTGATAAAAATTTAGCAACTCTTTAAAACGCATAAAAAAACTACCTCAATCTCTTAAAGTAGCTTTCTATTATTTCTTACTCCCCGCTGCAGCACGATTGTATCGTGTGGTTTTACCTTTGGTCTAACGCTCTAAATATTGTAATAATATCTAACAATCCATTTTCTCCTGCATAACGCTTAAAGTAGTTTCTTTGTTATTTTAACTTTACCACACGATACAATCGTGCGGCAGCGGGGTATTTTCTACTCATAAAACTAAAATACAAAAAACTATACTTTTGTATAACTTTTTGTTGTTCTTATCGTTGACGGCACTCGTTACAAACGAGCGCTAGCGGGGGTAGATTGCACACTACAAATTTTTTCATTTTATAAACTCTACTGTAGTTTTATATTTTTCATACTTGCCCAAATCTATCCTACTATACTCAGGGTTCTTGGAAGAATAATATACAGTAAATTCATTACCAACACATCCCTTTTTCCCGTTATCACATTTGAAAAAAGATATTCCAGTATGTCCTACATACTTTTCTGCATCAACATAATATACATAAGAAATTGAATATCTCGCACCACCACCACCTGATTTAAACTTAATAACTTTACCCATCGTTCTATTACTATATTCTTTAATCTGTGACTGCTTAAAATAATTCCAGATTAATAAACTAAAAATAGATACAAAAAAAACTAAAAGTGATAATATCTTCTTATTATATTTCATAACACAATTATTATTGACCTAGATAATTAGCAAACGTAGAAATTAAGGTTTGAGAACCTGTTTTAAAAATATGCTCGTAGCCTTTAATAGCACCTTTACCTCCTAAAGATTCAGAAAAAGCTCCAATTCTTCCATGAAATTTTTTAGTTAACCTTCCAGCGGTAAAGTTAAATAAATTATTTGCTGAAATAGCCAGAAGGAAAGCATTAATGTAAATTATATATATCTAACATTTTAAATAGAAGCTCCACAGAAATGTGGAGCTTTTTTGTTGGGTAACAACTTAGTTTTCTTTAAAGTAAAATCAAATTATTAGTGAAAAACTATTCTGATTTCATAAAAGAAAAACTAATCAAGTTCCACAAGTGTGAAATAAAAACTTGGAGAAAAATCTTTAGATATAAATACTAAACCATAGGCATATCTTGTTCTTTTAATTAAGCTATTTCTAAACATTTTAAGTAAGATAAACTTACATTGATTGATGAATGTCCCATAGCTTTGGTAACTGTGTCATACTTATCTTATATTTGAAAAAAGAATTAGAAAATGGAATGGTATCTTAAACATAGAAAAAAAATCTTAATAGCAACTATATTCTATGTTGTTATCAGATTCGTTTATCTGTCTCTATAATTAATCTATTTCTATACCTATATTAAGTTATACAGACTATAGAGGTATACACTGTTTTATTTTAAAAGAGTGGGCATTTCTATGAGTATAGGGTAAAGTATCTCCTCTTTTTTTATATGTTAAAAAATAATTGAAAAAATAAAATAGCGTAAAGTTTTTAATAGAAACTCGAGAAGTAATATTCAAATTGAAAAGTCAGTTTTGTCACCTAAACTGTCACTTAAAATTATAAAATACTTACAATCAATTTATTATAAGGGTTTTACGGAGAAAGAGGAATTTACTTCGTGCATCCCAGAAAGGAATCCTGAACAAGCATAGAAACCCAAATTCTTTGCAAGAATTTTGTCTTTTTTATTTTCCAAAATAAACACAAGCAAGTTTGGTTTTTTTTGGAAAATAAAAAACCCACAACAATGTTGTGGGTTTCTTTTTGCGGAGAAAGAGGGATTCGAACCCCCGGACCTGTTACAGTCAATAGTTTTCAAGACTACCGCATTCGACCGCTCTGCCATTTCTCCAGTAGTCTCATAAGGTATTCCCTTAATGCGGGTGCAAATATAGATTGAATATTTAATTCTAAAAAACAAAAAAGCTATTATTTTTTATCTTTCTTGAATATAATTAAATATTCAATCTATCTTATTCATAATCAAGTACTATTGCAATAAAGAAAAATATAGGAATCGTTATAAAAGCATAAAATTTAGAAATTACTTATATTCACTTTAGTATATTTGTACAATAATTTAACATAAAAAAAATGTCATTTAATTCTTTTGGAAATTTATTAAGAGTTACAACCTATGGTGAATCTCATGGAACTGCCATTGGTGGTATTATAGATGGTTTTCCTGCTGGTTTAGAAGTGAACCTTGATGCTATTCAAGAGGAGTTAAATAGACGTAAACCTGGGCAATCTAAAATTGTTACACAACGTAAAGAACCAGATACTGTAGAATTTCTTTCAGGTATTTTTGAAGGAAACACAACGGGAACCTCAATTGGCTTTATTATTAAAAACACCAACCAGAAGTCTAAAGACTACAATCATAACACAAATGTTTATAGACCTTCTCATGCCGATTTTACCTATGATCAAAAATATGGATTTAGAGATTTTAGAGGTGGTGGTCGAAGCTCTGCCAGAGAAACTGCAAATTGGGTAGTTGCTGGTGCTTTGGCCAAACAACTAATTTCATCTATAGAAATAAATGCATTTACCTCTTCTGTTGGGGAAATTTTTATGGAAAAACCATATCAAGAATTAGACTTTTCTAAAACAGAAAGTAATATTGTTCGCTGTCCTGATGAAGCTTCGGCTGAGAAAATGATTACCAAAATACAAGAAATCAGAAAAGCAGGTGATACTATTGGTGGAACCATTACTTGTGTTGCACAGAATGTTCCTGTAGGCTTAGGTGAACCCATTTTTAATAAACTACATGCAGAATTAGGCAAAGCAATGCTTTCTATAAATGCTGTAAAAGGTTTTGAATTTGGTAGTGGGTTTTGTGGTTCTAAAATGAAAGGTACAGAACATAATGATGTGTTTAATGCTGATGGATCTACTAAAACAAATCTATCTGGTGGAATTCAAGGTGGAATAAGTAATGGAATGGATATTTACTTTAGGGTAGCCTTTAAACCTGTTGCAACTATTATGAGTTCTCAACAAACTATTAATTCTGAAAGTGAAGTGACAGAAATTACCGGTAAAGGAAGACATGACCCTTGTGTTGTGCCAAGAGCAGTGCCAATAATAGAAGCTATGACCGCGTTAGTTTTAGCAGATTTTTGGTTACTGAATAGAACCAGACAGATTTAAAATAACTTTAAATTTATTTTTTTACTTTCGTTCATATAATTCAATCTAAATTAAAGTTTATGTTTGTACTGTATTTAAAAATTAATGGATAAGAAATATTAGATAAAATAGCCAACCTTATTCTAAAATAATTATAAATCAATCTAAAACAGAAAGCTTAAGATAAAATATATCGTATTATTTAAAGTTGAAAAAAATACTAATGAATAGTAAAAGGTTGTATTTTATTGATATTATTCGTGCATTTGCAATTCTCATGATGTTGCAAGGGCACTTTATAAATACACTCTTAGCCGACTCCTACAAAGATATAAACGCTATTCCTTATTCCGTGTGGTCTTACTTCAGAGGAATTACTGCACCAACTTTTTTTACTATTTCAGGTTTAATTTTCACCTACTTATTGTTAAGAGCAAAAGAAAAAGGACAAGAGAAACTACGAATGCGAAAGGGAATTGTAAGAGGTTTTTTTCTTATTGCTATTGGGTACTTGCTTAGAATTCCTTTCTTATCTTGGTTTTCCGGCTATTTTAATAGCTATTTTTTAGTTATTGATGTTTTGCAATGTATTGGTTTAAGTCTAATACTAGTTATTGTACTCTATTATTTATGTGCAAAAAGAGTACTACTATTTTCTTTTATATTATTAGCGCTAGGCTTTTTAATTTTTCTGTCAGAACCATTATACCGAACCATAAGTATTGATTGCCTTCCTGCGCTTCTAAATAATTATGTTTCAAAAAGTAACGGTTCTATATTTACAATTACCCCATGGTTTGGATACATTGCATTTGGAGCATATATAGCGACATTATTTCATAAGTATTCACAGATACCTCACTTTAAAAAAATAACAGTCGTATCCTTCTTTGTACTCGGTTGTATCTTAATTTTTTCTTCTTCTGATATCTTAATTTTACTCCACGAATTAATGAATATTCAATTATTTTTAGATGCTGCCAACTATAATTATTTATTTATAAGACTAGGAAATGTATTCTTATACTTTTCTTTTTTCTATGCATTTGAGAATTATTTAAAGTTTCCATTAATTTTAAAAATCGGACAAAAAACTTTATCTAT
>JBLHGY010000150.1:0-4715 GCA_047616665.1 Polaribacter sp. | reverse complement strand
AAGAAAATTGTAATCATGCACCCCGGACCTATAAATAGAGGTGTTGAAATTACCAGTGATGTTGCAGACTCTAATGATTCTATTATACTAAACCAAGTAGAAAATGGTGTTGCAGTTAGAATGGCAGTTATCTATTTACTAGCACAACAGATAAAAAGATAAAATGCAAATAAAAGAAGCAACCAATTACACACTCATATCTTCTGATGAAGATTCGTTTAAGGAATTTCAAAAATCAGTATTTAAAAAAATAAAAGATTTTGATAAAAACCACTTAATACTTCAAATTTCTGAAGAACTGAGCATAGATAAGAAAGATTTTTTATTATTTTTGAAGATAGCAGAACAAAAAAAAGAAAATGGCACCTCTTTTGTAGTTCTTAATGCCTCGGTGAACGCAGATGATTTCGCTGAAAGCCTTAACATTGTTCCTACTTTGCAAGAAGCAGAAGACATCCTAGAAATGGAAACAATAGAAAGAGAATTAGGATTTTAAAAAACAGTAGATGACTAAAAAGTTACTTTTTATTTTACTTATATTAATTTCTTTTATTGGATTTTCGCAAGAAAAAACACTAAAGAGCCTCTCTTCTGTGCCCAATCCGTTTACAAATACTACTCAAATTTCATTTTCCTCCTCATTCGATTCCTCTATTCAATTAACCGTTATAAATATTCTTGGAACAACAGTATTTAAAAAGACCTACAAAACTAACGTTGGTAAGAACATTATACCTTTTTATAAAAATAATTTAGCCCCAGGAATGTATATCTATAGCCTACAATACAGCAATAATATAATATCTAAACGTTTTGTTATCAAATGATACAACTTACAATACTAGGTTGTCATTCTGCAACACCGCGCGTAAATGCGTATCCAACTTCACAATATTTAGAAATAAATAACAATCATTTTTTAGTAGACTGTGGTGAAGGTACACAGCGTCAAATGCGAAAATATAAAGTAGGGTTTTCTAAAATAAATCATATTTTTATTTCTCACTTGCATGGCGATCATTTTTACGGCTTAGTTGGCTTACTTTCTACTTACGGTATTTTAAGCAGAGAAAAAGAAATGCACATTTTTGGTCCAAAAGGAATTAAAAAAGCGACTTTACAAATGCTTAAGATTTCTGAATCTCATGCAAAATTTAATATGGTTTTTCATGAGCTGTCTTCTAAAGAAAGTGAACTTATTTATGAAGATGATAAGGTTACTATTCATACCATTCCGCTAACACATAGAGTGTATACAAATGGTTATTTATTTACAGAAAAGCCAAAACCTAGAAAACTAAACATGCTGAATATTAGCGGATATGCAGAAATAGATAGGGCTGATTATTTAAACATCAAAGCAGGTAGAGATGTAACATTGTCTTCTGGCGAAGTGATACCAAATACTTTATTAACCATCGATCCAACAAAACCATTAAGCTATGCATTTTGTAGTGATACAAGCTACAAACCAAACATAGTTCCCATTATAAAAAATGTAGATTTACTATATCATGAAGCTACTTTTTTAAATGACAGACAAGATTTAGCTAAAAAAACGAAACATTCAACTGCTATTGAAGCTGCTCAAATTGCCAAAGAGGCAAATGTTGGCCAATTAATTATTGGACATTATTCAGGAAGGTACCCAGATACTTCTTTATTTAAGAAAGAAGCAGAAACAGTTTTTAAAAATGTTTCTTTAGCAAAACCAGGAGCTGTTTTTAAAATAAACTAATTTTAATATTGATTGATTGCTAACAAAACCAAAGTACACGCAACCTCACTCTCTATATTATTTTCTTGCAATAACTTTACAAAGTATGTATTCTCTGTACCCGGATTAAAAATAACTCTTTTGGGTTCTAAACTAATAATATAATCATAATACGCTTCTTGCCTTTTCGGATTTAAATACAAAGTAACAGTATCTATATTTTTATATGGAAGCATTTCAGTATCTATAGTAATAGCGGCAACTTCACCTTTTCTTAAACCCAAAGCAACCACTGGTATCCTATTTTCTTTTAACTTATGAATTGCTTTAAAAGAATATCTATTCTCTTTTAAAGAGGCACCTAAAACTAAAGTCTTTTTCTGCATACTATTTATTTTTCTACTTATTTACTGCAACGTCAATTGAAGCTACAATGGCAATCACTATATTTAATAAACAGAGTAAACCGATAAAAACTAAATTTAAGTTTTGGTTTTCAAATGAAATAATTCCAGACAATGTATTCAGCACAAAAAAGAACAATGCAATATTTGATAGTAGTAAGATGAATTTATATTTTTTCTTCATTTTCTGATTTTAAATTGAAACAATACCCTAACCTCTTCTACCCATTCTATTGTTTCTCATTTCTACCATTTTAGCACGAACCGTTGTTGTATAGTCTTTTTTTGTAATTTCCTTTCCTTTGTCTGGTGCTTCTATTGCCATTGTCTTTTCTTTATTAAGTACAATTTCTGTGCACAAAAGTGTAGTGTTTGCTGCACTTACCTCCAAGATTAAACCTGGTAAACCCCAAAATTCTCCTGGCCCTTGAGCAATTGGTATTTGTGGCGTATACCAAGCCTCTACTATAGTCATTTTTTCTTCTGGTTCTTTTGCGGCCTCTTCTTTATCAGTATCGGTATTTAAATCACTCCAAGAAAAATTATACCAATTTAATTCTATAGACGGTACAAAAGCTTTTGCCTTATAACAGGTATAGTTTCCTATTTTTTTAGTTTCTGTTCCCAATGTCCAATGGATGCGATATAAGCTGTCTTTCACTAAAAAACGCTTGCCATAAAATTCTTGAGCCTGCACCAAGCTACCCTCTTTTACATTTTTATATTGATCTCCTCTTGAAAAATAACCGCCCCAAGAATCTGTTGCGCCCGCAATTGCATCTATCTTTTCTTCTTCTTCGAAAGTAGCTGCAGTACTATTAAAACTTAAAATATATGTTTTTTCTAACCTGTTTTTAAGACGCGCCGCAACCTCTTTTTTTCGAGCTTCGCTTAACCTTGCGCCCCAAGAACCAAGATCCATTTTTGCTTTAGAAATGTAAGTTATCTTTCCGCTAAACTTTTGCGCACTTGTGTTTATTGTACATAATGTGATGGCAATAATAAAAATGAAGTTAACAAGATTTGCTTTCATAATTCTTTTGGGTATTTTAAATATTGTTTAGTAAAAGTAACGAATAGTAAACAACCATTTTTACTTTTAGTAAATAAACCAAGTTTTACTCTTGCCTAAACACTATTAATTTTTGTTTTTTGTGTGAACTAAAAAAGCCTCTAAAATTAGCTAAATTATTACCAACGTATAATTACAGAACCCCATGTAAATCCGCTACCAAAAGCAGCTAAAACTACCAGATCATTGTCTTTTATTTTACCTTGTTCCCAAGCCTCTGTTAAAGCAATAATTACAGAAGCAGCTGTGGTGTTCCCATACTTCATTATATTATTAAATACTTGATCATTAGACAACTGAAACTTCTTCTGTATAAACTGTGCAATACGTAAATTCGCTTGATGCGGAATTAACATATCAATAGCTTCTTTTTCTAAATTGTTAGCCTGTAAACCCTCTATAATTGCTTCAGAAAAACGTGTAATTGCATGTTTAAATACAAACTGACCATTCATATATGGATAATATGAAATATCATCAGGATTGTTAGCTTCTAAAATTTCTGGAACCCAACGTTGTGTTGATGGTCCTTCTAAAACCAACTCTTTTGCGTGTTTTCCTTCCGAATGTAAATGAGAAGATAAAATTCCTTTTCCTGCCTCTTCACTTCTAGAAAGCACCGCTGCCCCTGCTCCATCTCCAAAAATTACGGTCACATTTCTACCTCTTGTAGATTTTTCTAACCCACCAGAATGGTTCTCTGCGCCAATTACCAATATGTTTTTGTACATACCCGTTTTTATAAATTGATCTGCAACAGACATTGCATAAATAAAACCAGAACATTGGTTGCGTACATCTAACGCACCAATTGTTGGCATGTCTAGCATTTCTTGCACTTGCACACCACCTCCAGGGAAATACATATCTGGACTTAAAGTTGCAAATACAATAAAATCAATATCATCTTTTGTTAATCCTGCCCTTTCGATTGCAATTCTAGCTGCTTTTGCACCCATAACTGCGGTAGTATCTCCAGATTTAGGGTCTATCCAACGCCTCTCCTTTATCCCTGTTCTTTCTTCAATCCATTCGTCTGAAGTTTCCATAAACTCCTTTAAATCGTCGTTTGTAACCACGTTTTCTGGAACATAATGCCCTAAGCCAGTTATTTTTGAATTATACATCCGATATGCTTTTTTTACTAATTAGTTCTATTCACAAAAATAGTTAAATTTATTTTCATTGTGATACTGTCTAAACGGTGTAAATTCTGTCATCTTGTCACAATAGTGTCTTTGGTATTTTTTTTGACTACTATTTTAGAATAAATAATAAATTAAATAAAATATAGATAAATGGCAAAAGGAAATATAAATGTATCCGTAGAAAATATTTTTCCACTGATAAAAAAGTTCTTGTATTCAGATCACGAAATATTCTTACGTGAATTAATTTCTAATGGGACAGACGCAACGTCTAAATTAAAACACCTAATTGCTATTGGTGAGGCTGAAACTGTATTAGGTGATGCTAAAATTGAAGTGAGTATTGATAAAGATGCGAAGACGATTAGCATTAA
>JBLHGY010000149.1:0-4721 GCA_047616665.1 Polaribacter sp. | reverse complement strand
AAAAAACAGGATACAAATTAGTGCAGCAAAAAAGCGCAAAATTATTAGGGTTTAAAAAATATATTAGAAGAGGTCACACACCTGTTTCTGTTAGAAAGTCAATTCTGATAGATTATTTTTCTAAAAACCCGGAATTTTTAGAAAATAATATAAAACATAGATTTAGAGACAATAGCCAGTTTATAATTTCATCTTTATCAAATCATTTAGAAGTAAAAAATAATTCTTATGTTTTAGAAAATAATCTTCATTTAATCTATTTTCAAGGTTATAATCATTTTATAACAAAGCTAAAACTATACTTTTTTGATAGAGATAAGAGAAAAAAATTTATGTGCTTTCAAAGTTTAGAGTTGGCTAAAAAAAACACGTTAAAGTATATTTTTACTTGGATTGATGAAAAATTAGATACTAATTTTAATGAAACTATTTAGTACAGCTAGCTTATCGTTTAGAGCGTATATCATTGTTTCATTATTTTAAATCCACAATTGGTTCAACTTTTTTTTTATTATTAAAGTACATATATTTACCATGTGATTGTAAAACCTGAGGCAAGGTTTTTTATTCATTATTTCATTCGCCTTGGATTTTTAGATGGTTTTACAGGTTTTTTAGTTGCAAAAACACAAGCTTATGGTGTTTTGACAAGATATATTAAACTGTGGTTGTTAAATAGTGAGATGAAGTAGTATGGAGTCAAATAATTCACTTATCATAGATGCTGTTATTACTTGGGTAGATGGTAATGAGCCAAAACATAGGGAAAAGATGTCACAATATATCGAAGATAAAAATTCTCTGAGTAATAAGTCTGTTAGAATGCGTTATCATCAAGTTGATGAAATCGAATTCTCAGTAAAATCTATTTTGAAGTATGCTAAATTTGTAAGAAATATTTTTATTGTTACAGATAACCAAACTCCAGATTTTTTAAAAGATATAGGGAAAGCAAAAAAAGAATATCCAACAGTTTTTATAGTAGATCATAAAACTATTTTTGAAGGATATCATCAATATTTGCCAACTTTTAATTCTTTATCCATAGAGTCCTTACTATACAAAATACCAAATCTTTCTGAACACTTTTTATATTTTTGTGACGATTTTTTTTTAGCAAATAAAATAAAAGTTGAAGATTTTTTTATTGAAAAGAACCCTGTTATTAGGGGAAAGTGGACGAAGTTTTATGAAGATATCTTACACAAGAAAATTAAATCTTTATTTCAGAAACTTTTAAAAAACAAAAAAATAGAATATAGTCACACTAAAGGGCTGCAAACGGTAGCAAAGAAATTAGGTTTTACAAAATACGTGCATATAGATCATACGCCTGCAGCGCTAAGGAAGTGCACTTATGTAAAATATTTTGAGCAAAATCCAGAGATGTTGAATAATAATATTAAACATCGTTTTAGACATCAAGAGCAATATTCAATTCAGTCTTTGGGAAATCATTTAGAAATAAAAAACAATACTTTTACTTTAAAGAAAGACTACAAGTTAGTGTATTTTCAAAATTATAAAAAACCATTTTTTTGGATAAAGTTTAAATTGGCTAGAATAGAAAAGGATAAGAATAAACTTTTCGTTTGTATGCAGAGTTTGAATCAATGTTCCGAAGAAAAATTGGTGTATATTAAAAATTGGCTCCATAATAAATACGATTAATTTATTCTAGGTTTTCATTTTTATCAAACAGTATGCTTTAATCACAAGGAAATAATAATATCATTATACTTTTAGAAATTTTTCTTAATTCCTTTAGTTATTTAAAATATTTTCAGGCCTAGTTTTTTTTATTGTTAAAATACAAATATTTGGTAGTGTGGTAACATGCTGATAATAAATTGTCCATTTGTTTTGCTATGGCAGGCTTATTACGTTGAATATCTTTCACTGTATCTGCTTGTAAACAGTACAAACCTGTTTTTTTTTAGAAATGTTTGTTTTTTCATAGTAAAAATTATCTTTTAGTACGCCAACAGCTTTTTCTCCTTTGCTTTGAATATCTACAAAGGCAGTTGTGTTATTTGAAGTACTATCTAATAAATCTCTTCCTAAAGTATAATTTGTATAATTCACTTTTGCTAAGCTTGTAGCTCTCGGAAAAATATCTATTAGTTTTGCGTATTTATCTATTATTTGAGGTTTTATGTATTTGGGTGCATGAATAAAAAACGGAACATGGTGCACTTGAACTCCCAGGTCGTCTTCGTTGTTTTTTAAGAAATTTAGTTTTTTCATGCCACCTCTATGATCTCCAAAAAAAACAAAAAAAGACTTTTCATAATAACCAGATTCTTATGCTCTTTTTAAAAAGCGCGCAACATTAAAGTCTAAATAACGGATTCCGTTTAATTGTCCTAAAGACCTAAATCCAACTTTTAGCAATGTTCTTTCATCAATTTCATTTTCTAAAATAGGTGTAAAACTTTCTTTTTTATCGGGCACTGTAAAAGGCATGTGATTTTTAGCGGTTTGAATATACGCAACAAAAGGTTTTCCTTTTTCGTGTAATTTTTTATCAGACCCTTTAAATAAATCGTAATCATCAATTCCCCAAACATTTGCTCTATTTTCTTCCTCAAAACTTCATTCTTCGTAGATTTTTAAGTTTTTCATATTCGATTGAAAAACACCTCTAATATTTGCCCAGTTTGCAGAGCCACCTATGAAATACAGTTTTTCATATCCTGTAAATTGATCAAAAATAATACGTTGATCTATATTCATAGGGTTTCTTGACGCTGTTTTTACATCTTCAATATCTGGTAAACCTGTAATACTGGCAAAAACACTGGCCGCAGTTTCTGGTTTGTGAACGTAAAACTTCGAGAAACTCAAATTTTCTTTAATAATTGAATCCGTCTTTGGCGAACTATTCAGTGGATTTCCATAATAACTCATAGGAGCTGTTCCTACTGATTCTAGAATTACAAAGACAACATTCGGTTTTACTTTATAAGGATTCTCAAAAGTCACCTTTTTTTCAAAATTAATGGTGTCTTCTGGTAAATCTAAATGTTTCGCAATTACTGGGTAATAGTTTTAAATTCTTCAAGATTTACACCTTCACTTCTAAAGGCAAAACTATCAAAGAAATACAGAATAGGGTTTAATGTAAATTGATTTATTGCATTATTTTTAGAGAAAAAAGTTGCACTCCAGCGCAAAGGAAAATGCCTTATGCTATTGAAAACGCCAAAAGATAGTATTAGAAATGTAAATATAAAGAATACTGCCTTTAGTTTATTTGTTATTTTTTGATATCCTTTGTTAAATATGTTAAACATTAAAATAGCATATTTATAACTAATAAAGCATAAAATTGTCAATCCAAAAACTCCTATATATATTAGGTAACTTTCAATTAAAACCTGAAAGGATATTTTAAAATTATTTAAGAACCGCAATGAACAGGCGTCTAAACGGATGGCTAAATATTCATAGTATCCGAAGTCAAAAAGATAAAATAGCGTTAAAATTAAATAGGAAAGAGTACTATAAATAGCAGCTATTCTTTTATAAATAATGCTTTTAAAGAAATTATGATTAATAATTAAAACGAATATCGCAAGAGGGAAAAAAGTAAGAATTGCTAGTTTTAGATGAAAACGAAGACCTAGTAACAAAGCTTTTGGTATTTCTTGGCTAGAAACATTCTCTAACGATGTAAAAAAGGTGTAAAAGAGACCTCTAAAGAAAGCAATAAAAATGAAAAGAAAAAAAACATTTTTAAAAATGTATTTTATGTAATTCGGAATTTTTTTAAAGATGTCTATTATATAGACTTGCAAAGCTCCTATTTTTAGTATTACTTTGAATAAACTAGTATGTCAATTTTGGATTGTGTTGGATTATAGCCTAAATTTGCGGCAAAATAAAATGAATACAAATTAATGCAAAAGCAATTCTTTACAGAGGCCATCTCATTAGAAATATTTGAAACGATTTCTAAAGCATCACAACAATTAGGCTTAGAAAGTTATGTAATTGGTGGTTTCGTGCGAGACTATTTTCTAAAAAGAGGCACTGCAAAAGATATTGATATTGTTACTGTTGGGAGCGGGATAGACCTTGCAGAGAAAGTGTCTAACTTATTACCAAATAAACCCAAAGTGCAGGTTTTTAAAACCTATGGCACTGCAATGTTGCGTTACAAAGATATTGAAATTGAGTTTGTTGGTGCAAGAAAAGAATCTTATTCAGAAGAAAGTAGAAATCCGGAAGTATCTGAAGGAAATTTGCAAGACGATCAAAATAGGAGGGATTTTACTATTAATGCTTTGGCGTTAAGTTTAAATGAGGCTAATTTTGGTGAATTACTAGACCCGTTTAACGGAATAGATGACTTAGGAAACGGTATTCTTAGAACGCCTTTAAATCCTGATATTACGTATTCAGATGATCCTCTAAGAATGATGCGAGCAATTCGTTTTGCATCACAATTAAATTTCAAAATTGAAAAAAAATCACTTGCTGCAATTACTAAAAATTCAGAACGCTTAGAAATAATTACAAGAGAGCGTATCGTAGATGAACTAAATAAAGTAATGTCATGCGAAAAACCATCTGTCGGATTCTTATTGTTAGAGGAAACGAAATTATTAGCTCAAATTATACCTGAATTAATAGATTTAAAGGGGGTAGAAGAGGTTGAAGGACAAAAGCATAAAGATAATTTTTATCATACCTTAGAGGTAGTAGATAATATTTCT
>JBLHGY010000148.1:0-4767 GCA_047616665.1 Polaribacter sp. | reverse complement strand
TTAGAAAATACCATTTGGACAAAAATCATTAAAAAAGATAATTTAGAAGAAAATATAAAAAAATATAATGTGTTATCTCGAAACTTCAATCCAGACGATACCTTAAATATTAGAGTGCATTCAGAAACAAAACCTTCAGATGATTTTGTGGCCTCAGCACCGCAGTTAGATGACGTGTATTTTTTCGCTTTAAAGCAAGATGAACCAATTTTAACCAATTAAGAGTTATTCTAAGAATTAAAAATTTAAACTCTTAATTAAATTTTAGCTTTATTACAACGCATCACTTATAACTCATCATTCATAACTTTTAAAATTATGTTTTTAACAATATTTAAACAAGAACTAAAATACTGGTTTAACAAACCTGTCTTTTATATATATGCAGCTATATTTTTATTATTAGCCTTTTTTATATCGGCGACTACTGCTGGTATTTGGGATGGTATAACAGGAACCACGGGCTCCTCAAGAATTGTAAATTCGCCAATTAACGTAACGGGTTTATTCAACAAATTTACTACTTTAATTTTCTTTTTATTTCCTTCTATTATTGGTGTTTCAATTTACAGAGATTTTAAAAGTGAAATGCACACTATTTTATATTCATATCCTTTTACTAAAACCAATTATTTATTCGCGAAATTTTTTAGCGGTATTGTAGTGGTTTCTATAATTGTTTTGGTGATTGCTTTAGGAATGATTATTGGTTTTCGTTTTCCAGGAACCAATGCCGACATTGTAGGTGCTTTTAATATGAGGAATTATGCACAGACCTACTTGGTGTATATATTACCAAATATATTATTTTTTGGTGCCGTTGTTTTTGCAGTGGTTACTTTTTCTAGAAATATTGCAGCTGGTTTTATTACCGTAATTATACTGTTATTTGCGCAAGGAGCTGTCGCTAGTATTTTATCTGAACCAGAACAAGCAACTTTGTTGGCAATATTAGATCCGTTTGGATCTTCTGCAGTAGATTATTATACGAAATATTGGACGGTTTCTGAACAAAATGAGCTTCAAGTTCCTATAAGAGAGTTAATATTATATAATAGATTACTTTGGTTGGTAGTGTCATCTGTAATCTTTGGGTTGGTTTTTAAGTACTTTAAATTTAGCCAAAATGCACTTACATTTTCTTTTAGAAAGACAAAATCTGAGCGCGCTATTAAAAATAATTTTAGCGGGGTTACCAGAATAACCTTACCAAAAGTCACGCAAAATTTTTCTTTTGGTCAGAATTTGAAAACGATGTGGAACTTATCTAACCTCGATTTTAAATATATTTTTAAAAGCTTACCATTTATATGTATTCTAATTGTGGGTATTTTAATGTTGTTGGCTACTTTGTTTAATTCTGGTGAAATCTTTGGAACCAACACCTTGCCTGTTACTTGGCAAATGTTAGCCGGTGGAAACGTTTTTAGCGTTTTAGTTTTAAACGTTTGTACATTTTTATATGCTGGCATGTTAGTGCAAAGAGCACGAACTGCTAAAATTAGTCATTTAGTAGATAGCACACCCATTCCAAATTGGACACTTTTATTTTCTAAACTAATTGCTTTGTTAAAAATGCAGCTCGTTTTATTGCTAGTCATTATGGTATCTGGTATGTTGTTTCAGGTATACAAAGGGTATTATGATTTTGAAATTGGTCATTATATAAAAGAATTATTTGGTTTAAAGTTCTTGAATTATGCAGTTTGGGCTTTCTTGGCTATTTTTATTCAAACATTGGTTAAAAATCAATATTTAGGTTTCTTTATTTTATTGATACTCGCTATTGGTATTCCGTTTTTAACATTTATTGGTATTGAAAATGCAGTCTTAAAATATAATGAAGGTCCGGGGTATAGTTTCTCAGACATGAATGGTTATGGTGCTGGGTTGTCTCGATATTTATGGTATAAATTGTATTGGGTTTTGGGAGGAACGCTACTTTTAATTTTAAGTATGTTATTATGGGTTAGGGGTTTACCAAGTTCTTTTGCAGAAAGAATTTACATTGCAAAACAACGTTTTACAACACCTAAAATTATAAGTTTAAGTATTGTTCTAATCGCTTTTTTAACTTTAGGAACTACTATTTTTCTTGAAACAAAACCAAAAAATAGGGACAACTCAGCTTCAAAGCAAGCAGAGTTGGATGCCGTTAAATGGGAGAAAACGTATAAGAAATACGAAGATTACAAGCAACCAAGAGTTGTAGCTGTGAACGCAGATGTAGCCATTTTTCCAAAGAAAAAGACGTACAAAGCAAGTGCTGTTTTTACCATGGTAAACAAAACAGATACTGCAATAGATAGTATTTTCTTGAATCACAATTCCTTGGAAAGTAGTTTCGAGTTTAATAAGCCTAATAATTTGATTTTAGAAGACACCGTTTTTCATTTTGACATATATAAGTTCGATAAAACATTGCAACCAGGGGATTCTTTGCAGTTAACCATTCATCTTAAAAGCAAAGAAAACACCATGTTTCAAAGAAAATCTCCAGTAATAGAAAACGGTACCTTTATAAATAATTCGATGTTTCCTACTTTAGGATACGCTGCTAGTGGAGAATTAAGAGACGATAAAACACGTAAAAAATACGATTTGCCGCCAAATAATTTACGTCCGCATCCTTCAGATGCAAGCGCTTTAGGAAATACCTATATTTCTAAAGATTCTGATTGGATTGATTTTGAAGCAACGGTTTCTACTTCTGAAGATCAAATAGCAATTGCACCCGGTTATTTGCAAAAAGAATGGATTGAAAATGGTCGTAAATACTTCCATTATAAAATGGATAGTAAAATTTTAAATTTTTATGCTTTTAATTCTGCTAGATATGAAGTTAAAAAAGAAATGTGGAAGGGTATTAGTTTAGAAATTTACTATCATAAACCACATGTGTATAATTTAGATAGAATGTTAAAAGGAATGAAGGCTTCGCTGGCTTATAATGCGAAGAACTTTAGTCCGTATACACATAAGCAGTTAAGAATTATAGAGTTTCCGAGAACTGCAGGTACCTTTGCACAAGCTTTTGCCAATACAATTCCTTTTTCAGAAGGCTTTGGTTTTATAGCAGATGTAGATGATGAAAATGAAAATGGTGTAGATTACCCTTTTGCAGTAACGGTGCATGAAGTTGCACATCAATGGTGGGCGCATCAAGTAATTGGTGCAGACGTTTTAGGGGCCACCATGTTATCTGAAAGTATGTCTGAATATGTTTCTTTAAAAGTTTTAGAACACCAGCACGGAAAACCTAAAATGCGTACTTTTTTAAAGAAGGCATTAGATGGTTATTTATCGCAGCGAACTTTAGAGTCTAAAAGAGAGAAGCCACTAATGTATAATGACGGGCAAGGGTATATTCGGTATCAAAAAGGATCTTTAGTTTTTTATGCTTTAAGTGATTATATTGGGGAAGAAAAATTAAACGGAGCCTTAAAAAGATATGTAGAAAAGGTGAGGTTTCAAGAACCACCATACACGACCTCAATTGAAATGGTGAATTATATTAGAGAAGTAACGCCAGATTCTTTAAGTTATGTACTTAAAGATATGTTTGAAACCATAACACTTTATAAAAATAGAATTGTGGATTTGAAATCTACTGCCTTAGAAAATGGAAAATACGAGGTAGCTATAGAATTTGAAGTTTCTAAATATAGAAATGATGAAAAAGGGAAAAAGTATTATGGTGAAAAAGTAGGAGATACTTTAAGCTACAAAACAGAGAAGATGAGTACACCTCTTTTATCTGTGCCTTTAGCAGATTATATAGATTTGGGTATCTTTTCTGAGGAAGAAATAGATGGAAAAAAGAAAGAAAAGCAATTGTATTTTAAGAAACATAAAATTACACAGATACATAATAAGATTACTTTAATTGTAGATGAAAAACCCACAGAAGTAGGTATAGATCCTTACAATAAATTAATAGATACAAAGTCTGACGATAACAGAAGAAAGTTTTAAGAAGCTATTAAAACATCACATACATGAAGAGAATAGTTGTTTTTTTGATTTTTATTAGTAGTCTATTTTCTTGCAAAAAAGAAAAAGAAATACAATTAAATTTTTTAAGTGAGTATGTTCTAAAAGAGACTGCTTCGTTTAAAAATAAACCAATTGGTGGTCTTTCTGGTTTAGATTATAGTAATGGTTTTTATTATTTTGTTGTAGATGATACAAAAGCTCCAAGATTTTTAAAAGGTACTATTGAAATCGAAAAAAGAAGAATAGCGGGAATTAATTTTGAAGAGGTGATTGTGCTCAAAGATTCAAGCACCAATTTTTACAATGAAAATACGCTGGATTTAGAATCTATTTTTGTGGATGAAGAAAAGCAACACATCAATTTTTCTAGCGAAGGTGCTATTCGAAAAGGAAGAAGACCCACTATATTTACTACAGACTTTTCTGGGAAATTTATTTCTGAGTACCCACTTCCAAAAAGCCTGCAGAATTTAGAAAACATAAAACACAATGGAGTTTTAGAAGGCTCTTCTAAAAGTATCGATAAAAAAGGGTTTTGGGCTGTTATGGAGGCTCCTCTAAAAAATGATGGAGTTGAACCGGGTTTTACGAAAACACAATCTCCCGTTAGAATTACTTATTTTAACACAGTAACTAAAAAAGCCACTAAACAATTTGCCTATCAATTAGAGCCAATAAGTAAGGTTGCTAAAGGAAATATAAATTTAAACGGAGTTACTGCAATTTTAGAATATGCCGAAAATAAATTTTTTATTATTGAAAGAACCTATC
>JBLHGY010000147.1:0-4771 GCA_047616665.1 Polaribacter sp. | reverse complement strand
TACGAACAACAAATCTGTCTTTGCCTTGGTAATGCAATCCGAAAGAATTTAAGGAAGCATCATCATTAAAAATATCAATTACTTCTAATTGATGTTTATCCCCTAAATTTTTATCATTTTCATCATGCGCAGGTGTTACTTTTAAACAACCTGTTCCGAATTCAATATCAACATATTCGTCTTCTATAATAGGAATAACTCGATTACATAGAGGAACAATTGCTTTCTTTCCTTTTAAATGCGAAAAACGTGCATCATTAGGATTTATACAAATTGCTGTATCACCAAAAATAGTTTCTGGTCTTGTAGTGGCTATCGTTAACGTATCTTCTGAGCCTTCAATTTTATATTCTAAATAGTATAAATTTCCTTGTCTCTCCTCATGAATCACCTCTTCATCAGACAATGTAGTCTTTGCTTCAGGGTCCCAATTCACCATTCTAAATCCTCGGTAAATTAAACCTTTGTTGTATAAATCAACAAAAACCTTAATTACAGACTCAGACATTTCGGGGTCCATTGTAAAAGAAGTTCTTTCCCAATCACAAGAAGCACCTAGCTTCTTTAACTGTTCTAAGATTTTTCCTCCATATTCATCCTTCCAATCAAAAGCATGCTGTAAAAATTCTTCTCTTGTTAAATCGCTTTTACGAATTCCTTGCTCTTTTAACTTGGCAACAACTTTTGCTTCTGTTGCAATAGATGCATGATCTGTTCCTGGAACCCAACAAGCGTTTTTACCTAATAAACGCGCACGTCTTATTAAAACGTCTTGAATCGTATTATTTAGCATATGCCCCATATGTAGCACACCTGTTACGTTTGGTGGCGGAATTACAATTGTATAAGGTTCTCTTTCGTCTGGCGTTGAATGAAAGTAATTATTTTTCATCCAGTAGTCATACCATTTACCTTCTACCTGGCTTGCATCATATTTAGATGGAATTGTCATATTTTGGAATAGTTTTGAAAATATAGGATGCAAAAATACAAAACTCTATTTTGTAGAAAAAATAAGTAGTTGATTTTTTAAAACAAATTATTAGTCTTAATTTTGCAAGGTAAAATTATAATTATGAAAACATTAGGAACGCTTCTTTTAGTATTATGTGCGACGTTAACTATAAATTCTCAAGAATTTAAATTTGAACAAGAAACCATTGATTATGGGAAAATAATTAAAGGCTCAGAAGGAGAAAGAACATTTGTCTTTACAAATATTGGAGATGCCCCTTTAATGATACAAAGTATAAAATCTTCTTGTGGATGTACAGTGCCTAAAAAACCAGAAGCCCCAATTATGCCTGGAGAAAAAGGAGAAATAAAAGTTTCTTACGACACAAAAAGAATTGGTGGTTTTTCTAAACAAATAACAATACTTTCGAATGCAACTACTACTAGAAAAATTGTAAAAATTAAAGGTTTTGTTTCAAATGTAGCGCTTTTAGAAAAAGAAAAAAGTATTCTTTCTAATAACTAAATCCTTTTTTCTAGACGAAATTTAAAAGTCCTTTCAATACCATCTCTTTTAATTTTAAGCTGTATTTTTTTATTCACTTTTTCGCTAAACTCATTAACAATATCTTTTAAGTTATAATAGTATGCGGGTTTTCTATTAATTCTTATAATTAAATCTCCTGCTTTTAGGCCTGCTTTGTCAGCATTAGAATTTTTAACAACCGTTTTAATTTTATAAGAAGACTTGAATTTATATGAAAAATTAGTGAAAAATGTAGCTGAATTCTTTTCAGAGAGTTTGTAGTTAGAAATATCTTGTGCTTCTTCTCTAACGAGTTGTTTCCCATTATATATAATATCTAAACCACTCATGTTATAATTAAAAGGAGCCTTAAAAAATTTATTTTTCTTAAACATTATTTTTTTGTTTGGGTAATCTAACCAAACTGTAAACCTTTTTAAGACACCACCTCCCAAACTACCATTTCTTTGTTGAAATCGTCTTGCCAACTTCGTAGAAAGCGTGTCTAAAAAAGAAACTGTTGGATTCTTAATTTCAAAACCTCCTATTTTAAGTCTTGGTATCCTGCTTCTATTGCCATAAATAATGCCACTTAAACCCTCACCTAAAATATCATTAAAAAACTTTTTAGGAGTTTTAATTTCTTTTTTTGAGTTTTCAAAAAGCCAAAGTGCGTCACTTCCGCCAGAATCTAATAACATTTTTACATCAGTAAAAGTATTATCAACAATATCTAACTGAACCTGAACATTAATGTAAGGTTTTTTTCTATGAAATTGAAGTGGTAAAACTTCACATTTTCTACATTTTTTAAACCTAAATTTTTCGGGATTATAGAACATTATTTCCTCTGCACTGTAGTTAATTTTTATTACAAAATTTTTCAATAAATTGTAACCAATAATACCATGAATCGTTGTGCCCATTTTACTAGAAAAATCGAAAACATCTTTTAAAATTACATATATAGATGCATTAGCGTTAAACAAATCTTTTATGCGTGTTCTATTATTTTCAGAAAGCACTGCATCTACAGCAGCGCCACCTCCTAGGCCTTTTAAAAGAATTTTCTTAGGATTTAAAATAGCAATACTATCATTTTTTGATAAATTAAAAATAATTGTTTTATTTACGCCAGTATCTAAAATAAAGGAAAGTGTTTTTCCATTAACCTCAACGGGAATTACAATTAAATTATTAATTAATTTAAAAGAAACTCTTTGTTTCGATTTTGATTTTTTTTGAAAACGGAATCCATCTTGTGCATTGATTCTTATTACGAAACCAAGGAGTAGTAAAGTGACTATAAGAAGTACTCTTTTGTTCAAGCTGCTGTTTTTTATAAATTTACAATAATAAGATTTGTGTACTCTTATTTTTGATAATAAATTAAGCCTTAAACTTTTGGTAATATAAGGCATCATCTAAAATATATTTCGCAAATTTGCAGTGTTAATTTTATACACAAAACAATATGCCTTTAATCTCTAAGAAAGGAATACAAATGCCAGAATCTCCAATTAGAAAATTGGTGCCATTTGCAGAAGACGCTAAGAAAAGAGGCGTTAAAGTATTTCATTTAAACATAGGTCAGCCAGATATTAAAACGCCTAAAATTGCATTAGACGCAGTTAAAAATAATACTTTAGAGACCTTAGCTTACGCACGTTCTGAAGGTTCTGAAACTTACAGAACTAAATTGGCAAAATATTATGTAAAAAACAACATACCGGTTACTGCAAATAATATAATTGCAACTACAGGTGGTTCTGAAGCTTTGCTTTTTACAATTGGTAGTATTACAGACCCTGGAGATGAAATTATTATACCAGAGCCATTTTATGCCAATTACAATGGCTTTTCTACTGCTTCTGGTGTAACCGTTGTGCCAGTTATTTCTAAAATTGAAAATAACTTTGCACTGCCAAAAATTGAAGAGTTTGAAAAATTAATTACCAATAAAACCAAAGCAATATTAATTTGTAACCCTGGAAATCCCACAGGTTATTTATATTCTGAAGAAGAGATTGAAAAATTGAAAAAGATTGTCTTAAAACACGATTTATTTTTAATTGCCGATGAAGTGTATAGAGAATTTACATATGATGGTTTAAAACATACCTCTGTTTTATCTTTAGAAGGAATAGATAACAATGCCATTGTAATAGATTCTGTTTCTAAACGTTACAGTATGTGCGGGGCGAGAATAGGTTGTATTGTTTCTAAAAACGATGAATTTATAAAAACTGCCATTAAATTTGCACAAGCAAGATTAAGTCCGCCAACATACGCATTAATTGCAAGTGAAGCTGCCTTAGATACGCCGCAATCTTATTTTGATGATGTTATTGAAGAATATGTAGCTAGAAGAAATACATTAATTGCAGGGCTAGAAAAAATAGAGGGTGTAAAAGTTGCAAATCCAAAAGGTGCTTTTTACTGTGTAGCCGAATTACCTGTTAAAGATTCTGATCATTTTGCACAATGGTTGTTAGAAGATTTTAATTTAAATAATGAAACAGTAATGGTTGCGCCAGCAAGCGGATTCTACTCTACACCGGGTGAAGGAAAAAACCAAATAAGAATGGCATATGTTTTAAACAAAACAGATTTAAACCGTTCTATAGAAATTTTAGCAGCAGCATTAAAACAATATCCTAATTAGTTGAATATTCAAGAAAACATATCTCTAAAGAAGTATAATACATTTGGTATTGCCGTAAATGCCAAACGTTTTATTTCTGTGGCTTCTGTTTATGAGTTGCAACAACTTTTAAAAGTAGAAAAAAATATTTTCTTAATTTCTGGAGGAAGTAACATGCTACTCACAAAAGATATTGAAGCATTAGTTGTACATCTTGATATGAAAGGAATTTCTATAGATAGAGAAGATGACAATACTATTTATCTTACTGTAAATGCTGGCGAAAATTGGCACGAACTTGTTATATGGTGTGTTTCAAATAATTACGGAGGCATAGAAAACTTATCGCTGATTCCTGGAAATGTGGGTACTTGCCCAATTCAAAATATTGGTGCTTACGGAGTGGAAGTAAAAGACACCATAACTAAAGTTGAAGCTCTAGAAATTGAAACAGGTAAATTAATTCAGTTTTCAAATGAATCTTGTAATTTTGAATATAGAAACTCTCTCTTTAAGAATAAAGAAAAAGGAAAATATATTATTACCGCTGTAAGCTTTCAGTTAACTAAAAGAAACCATAATTTAAATTCTTCTTACGGTGCTATTGAATCTGAATTAATAGCAAAGAAAATAACAAAACCTTCTTT
>JBLHGY010000146.1:0-4819 GCA_047616665.1 Polaribacter sp. | reverse complement strand
TTAAAGGAAATTTACATTTTTCTGTTTTTGGTTTTAAAAAAGAATTTTTAGTTGATAAAACACAAGAAATAAAACTTTAAGTTATTAAACACGAATTTTACATAAAACGCTGTTTGCAAATTGCTAATAACGGAATTGGAACTACACGTCCTAATCCGTCTGTTGGTGCTGTAATTGTTTATCAAAATAAAATTATTGGTGAGGGTTTTACGTCTCCTCATGGCGAAAATCATGCAGAGGTAAATGCAATTAATGCTGTAGAAAATAAGTCTCTTTTAAAAGAGGCAACTATATTTGTAACGTTAGAGCCTTGTAGTCATTTTGGTAAAACTCCACCTTGTGCAGACCTTATTGTAAAACATCAGTTAAAACAAGTTGTAATTGGTTGTTTAGACTCTAATAGTTTAGTTGCAGGCAAAGGAGTTTCTCATTTAGAAAATGCAGGTATTAATGTTATTGTTGGCGTTTTAGAAACGGAGTGCAGAATGCATCATAAACGTTTTTTTAAAGTTCAAGAAAACAAACGACCGTATATTATTTTAAAATGGGCAGAAACGAAGGATGGTTTTGTTGCGCCAATATCTAAGAATGAAAATAAACCTATTTTTATTTCCAATACATATTCACAGCAATTAGTTCATAAATTAAGAAGTACAGAACATGCAATTCTTGTTGGCACAAAAACGGTTCTAGCAGATAACCCGAGGTTGAATGTAAGAAGTTGGTCGGGAGAAAACCCAGTTCGTGTTGTTTTAGATGATACTTTAAGAATACCCAAGAATTCAAATATTTTAGATGGCAGCGTAAAAACTATTGTTATTACAAGAGCTAAAGTTGAAAATATAGTTTCGAGTAAGAATTTAATTTTTGAAGAAATTGATTTTTCTAAAAATATAGCAAAACAGGTTTGCGAAGTTTTAAGTAAATATCATATTCAATCTTTAATTGTTGAGGGAGGAACACAAACTTTACAAACTTTTATAGATGAAAAATTATGGGATGAAGCTATGGTTTTTGTTGGGAATACTAGTTTTGTGAAAGGAGTGAAATCTCCTATAATTACAAAGGAATTTAAAGAAGAGTTTATAGAAAATGATATTTTAAAAAGATATACTAATGATTAAAAATATTGTCTTTGATTTTGGAGATATTTTCATCAATCTAGATAAAAAACTTTTTGCAGAAGAGTTACAGAAAATTCATATTTCACAAGAATCTGAGGAAATGTTACCAATTTTGCAGCAGTATGAGATGGGACTTGTTTCTACAGATGAATTTTTTGCTTTTTTTGAAGAAAGATTAAGTGTTTCGCAAGACAAGTTGAAAAAAGCATGGAATTCCATTTTATTAGATTTTCCAAAAGAACGCTTGCGTTTTATTCAGAACTTATCAGAAAGCAAAAAATATAGATTATTTTTATTAAGTAATACCAATGATCTACATATTTCTTGGATACAAAAGAATTGGGGAATGGAACAATACAATGCATTCAAAATCTGTTTTGAACAATTCTACTTATCGCACGAAATAAATTTAAGAAAACCGAATAACAATATTTACGAATTTGTTTTAACGACTAATGATTTAGCACCAAAGGAAACCTTGTTTATTGACGATACTAAAGAAAATACAGATGCTGCAAAAGCATTAGGTATGCATATTTGGAATTTGAAACCAGGCAAAGAAGACGTTTTAGAGTTGCTCACCAAAAACTATATATAATTGATTTTTCTACTTTTAAGTATCCTTTTTTCTACAGGTTTATTTGTTATTTTTAAATATTTTGGTATCTATAAAATAGATGTTTTAAAAGCTATTTTTGTAAACTACATTGTTGCTTTTTCTATGGGGTTTTTCTTTGCGGAAAGACAAATACCAATTTCAGAAATTTATGTACAACCTTGGTTTTCAGGTGCTTTGTTTTTAGGAGCACTATTTGTTTCTATATTTTTTGTAATGGCAATGACGGCTCAGAAAAATGGAGTATCGGTTACCTCAATTGCGGGTAAAATGTCTGTGGTTGTGCCTGTTTTTTTTGGAATAATTTTATATAATGAGTCTGTAACTTTTTTGAAAATAGCAGGAATTATTATGGCTTTGATAGCAGTGTATCTATCTTCTGTAAAAGAAGAAAAATCAGAAAAAAACGGAACATTATTATTACCAATTTTACTTTTTATTGGCTCGGGTACAATTGATACTTTACTTAAATATATTCAGGAAAATTATGTTGCAGATGAAGATGTTTCTATCTTTTCTGGGAGCTTATTTGGCATTGCAGGAGTTTTTGCATTTTTAATTTTGGTTATAAAAACCATCAAAAAAAGAGCGTCTTTTGGTTATAAAAATATAATTGCAGGAATCATTTTAGGAGTACCAAATTACTATTCAATAATATTCCTAATAAAAGCCTTACAAAACAAGAATTTTGAAAGTTCAACCTTGTTTACTATTAATAATGTAGCAATTGTAGTGGTGTCTACTTTAGTTGGTTTGTTTTTCTTTAAGGAGAAATTTAGCGTTAAAAATAAGGTAGGAGTTGCAATGGCTATTTTAGGAATCATATTAGTGACCATTGCTTAAAAATTAAAATAAGCTAGTTATTTAAGGTCTTATGGAAGATATATACAAAACGATAATAATACCTTCTGAGGAAACACTGTTTAAAGAGAAAGGCAGTAAGTTTTTTGGATATGCTTTTCCTGTCTTGTCTGAAGAAGATGTAAAAGAGCGCTTAGAAGAGCTTCGAAAAAAGCACCACTCAGCGCGTCATTTTTGTTACGCTTATCAATTAGGAATCGAGAAAATTAGGTTTAGAGCAAATGATGATGGTGAGCCAAACAATTCTGCAGGAATGCCAATTTACGGTCAAATTCAATCTTTTGAGGTTACTAATATCTTAATTGTTTCTGTACGTTATTTTGGGGGTACAAAATTGGGTGTTGGTGGTTTGATTTCTGCTTATAAAACTTCTGCGCAAATGACTTTGGAGGTTTCTAATGTTTTAAAAAAAACAATTAATATTCAATATAAACTTACTTTTAATTATGATTTAATGAATTCTGTAATGAGAATCATTAAAGAAAAAAATATTGAAATTGTAAACCAGAAATTAGAAATGGACTGCCAATATATAATTTCTGTTCGTAAAAATGATTCAGAAGCTATTTTTACAATTTTCGATAACTTGTATAAAGTTGCTGTGAAAATTTGTGAGTAGTTTTTTATTTACTTCAAAATTTAAAAAAAAATCAAAAAGAATATTCTAAAAAGAAACAGCTTTTAAAAACCTAATCCTTTCAATAAATAATCTGGACAACGTGTTGGTTTCATGTTTTTAGTATCTATAAATGCTAAAACAGAACTTCCAGTACAAATTAATTCATCTAGCTGATTTTTAATTTCGTAATTAAATTCAATTTTAACCATTGGTTCTTTTTTTAAATAGGTATGAATGGTTAAAATATCGTCATATAGTGCAGATTTTATAAAAATTAAATTTAAAGAAACCACAGGAAGTATTATCCCATTCATTTCCATATCTTTGTATGTAACCCCCAAAGAACGTAGCCATTCTGTTCTTCCTATTTCGAAAAATTGAGCATAGTTGCCATGGTAAACAACGCCCATTTGGTCAGTTTCAGAATACCGAACCCTAGTTTTTGTTGATGATTTTTTCAATTTTTATAGATAATTTTTATATTTGCAGTGTACGATAAAAATAGTTAATAATCAATAGCAAATTGATTTTTTTATACTGAATTTTATTCACACTTTTGTATAACCCAACTAAACGACCCATTTTTTTCGTTTAACCAATCTTTTTATTAATTTTTATAAGTACCTCGATTATAAATGAATCTATCTGCTGAATCTGTCTGGAATGATTGTTTGTCTTTTATAAAGGACAATATTAAACCACAAGCTTATAAAACTTGGTTTGAACCAATAAAACCAGTAAAACTTTCAGGAGAAGTTTTAACAATACAAGTGCCTAGTAAATTTTTCTATGAATGGTTAGAAGAGCACTATATCAAATTATTAAGGGTTGCATTGGTAAGAAAATTAGGCAATGATGCAAAATTGATTTACGATGTAAAGATGGAAAACAATTATAGCAGCAATAGGCCGCAAATTGTTAAGATACCAAGTGCTAATAGAGATCCATTAAAGCCTCAAAAAATTACGGTACCATTAGATGCAACTAAAAGAGAATTAAGAAATCCGTTTGTAATTCCAGGATTGCAGAAAGTTAAAATAGAGTCTCAACTAAATCCTAATTATAATTTTGTAAATTTTGTCGAAGGAGATTCTAATAGATTAGCACGTTCTGCAGGTATGGCAGTTGCTAATAAACCAGGAGGTACTTCTTTTAATCCATTACTAATTTATGGAGGAGTTGGTTTAGGTAAAACGCATTTATCACATGCTATTGGTGTAGATATTAAAGATAAATATCCAGACAAAACAGTTTTGTATATTTCTTCAGAAAAATTTACACAACAATTTATCGATTCAGTGAAATCGAACACAAGAAATGATTTTATTCATTTCTATCAAATGATCGATGTTCTAATTATTGATGATGTTCAATTTTTATCTGGAAAAGCTGGTACACAAGATGTATTCTTTCATATTTTTAATCACTTACACCAAAACGGAAAGCAAGTAATTTTAACATCAGACAAAGCACCTGTAGATATGCAAGACATAGAACAGCGTTTGTTATCTCGTTTTAAATGGGGATTGTCTGCAGAATTGCAAGCACCAGATTACGAAACTAGAATTTCTATATTAGACAATAAACTTTTTAGAGATG
>JBLHGY010000145.1:0-4842 GCA_047616665.1 Polaribacter sp. | reverse complement strand
ATTTATAATGTTTACCGCCCTTAAATAGGCTAATATCGAAATCTGAGAATAAACTATGCGCTATAACTTTAGACATGTAATGGTTTTAAATTTAGATATTTTTAAATTACAGTTCCTTTAGGAATTATTGCTCCTTTTTTGACAACAACAATACCGTCCTTTACCAGGTATGTGTCTGTTTCAATATCTTTTAAATGTAAACCTCCATTAATTCTAGAATCGTCTCCAATTCTACAGTTTTTATCAATAATACAATTATTAATAAAACATCGATCTCCAATACCAAGCTGAATATCTATACTTTTATTTTTTATTTCGTCTAAAGATTCATAATCATCATTACCCATCATATAGGTTTTAGTAACAATAGTTTCTTTACCTATTTTTGAACGAATACCAATAACAGATCTCTCAATTTTTTCTGCATTTATAATACAACCATCTGCAATAACTGTTTTATTTAATATGGTATTTGTGAATTTTGAAGTAGGTAAGATACGGGCTCTTGTATACACTCTATTTTCATCATATAAATTAAATTTAGGTAAATCATCTGTTAAACCTAAGTTTGCTTCAAAGAAAGAATCTATATTCCCAATATCAGTCCAGTACCCTTCATATGGGTAACTCATTGTTTTATGTTCTCCAATGGCTTGTGGTATAATTTCTTTACCGAAATCAATCGTATCAGGGTTCGCCATCAATTCAATCAATAAATCGCGATTAAAGATGTAAATTCCCATAGAGGCAAGATAATTTCTACCTTCACTTTTCATTTCTGCACTTACCTCTGAAGTCCAATCTGGCAACAATTCTGAAGCAGGTTTTTCTATAAAAGAGGTAATTGTGTTATCACTATTCGTTTTTAGAAGACCAAATGATGTTGCATCCTTAGCATTTACAGGGTAGGTTGCTATAGAGATTTTAGCACCACTTTCCTTATGTTTTTGAATCATATCCTTAAAATCCATATTGTACAGTTGATCTCCAGACAATATTAAAGCATATTCAAAATCGTTCGCTAAAAAATGATGCATACTTTGTCTTACTGCATCTGCGGTTCCTTGAAACCATTTATTGCTCTGCATCGTTTGCTCGGCAGCTAAAACATCTACGAATGCAGCGCTAAAAAAACTAAAATGATAGGTGTTTTTTATATGTGCATTTAAAGAAGCAGAATTAAATTGTGTTAATACATACATTCTTTTAATGTCTGAATTAATGCAGTTAGAAATAGGAATGTCTACCAATCTATATTTACCTGCAATAGGAACTGCGGGTTTAGATCTGTCTTTTGTTAAGGGGTAAAGTCTAGAACCCTGGCCTCCACCTAAAATAATACCTAGTACTTGATCATTTATCATAGTTAATTTTTTAGAGATTTATATACGTTTACGTATGCTTGTGCAGAATTACCCCACGAATGGTCTATTTGCATTATTTTTTTAAGATTTTTTTTAAATTCCTTTTGATTGAAATACATGGATGCCTTGGCAATTGCAGAGGTTACTTTTTCTACTGTAACTCCATGATGAACAACGCCAAAACCATTTTCTTTGGTGATATCTATAATAGTGTCTTTTAAACCACCAATAGCGTTTACAATTGGCACGGTTCCATACCGCAAAGAATACATCTGGTTTAAACCACAAGGTTCTACACGAGAAGGCATTAATAAGAAGTCTGCACCGGCGTACATAATATGTGCTAGCTTTTCATCATATCCTATAAACGTATTAAAATTTTCTTGAGGTATTGCAGTCAGCGCATTCTCAGTTTTTTCGTGCCCAGAACCCAGTAAAAGAATAGAAATATTATTTTCTACTAATGCTTCTTTAAAAATTTCAGGGAATAAATCTGCTCCTTTTTCACCCACTAATCTTCCTATAAATACAAAAAGAGGTTTTTTAACATCTAAGTTATACTCTTTACACAGCCACTTTTTATTACCACTTTTACCAGATATTACATTAGATTTATCATAATTTTTAACGAGTTTTTCATCTGTTTTAGGATTCCAAACACTCCAATCGATACCGTTTAATATGCCAATACATTTTGAGCTTTCATGATTTAACAGGTCTTCTAATCCGTTTGCTTTTATTTTTAGCTCTTCCATGTAAGAAGGAGAAACGGTTGTAACTTTCCAAGCACATTTTATAGCGGTTGCTAAAGAATTTATATTTCCATCCCAATCTAATAAACCAATATTATCTCTATTAAAAGGCGGAATTAAATTCACTTTTTCATGAGAAAACCATCCTTGGTATTGTGCATTGTGAATGGTTAAAACTGTTGGAATATTTTTTAAAGTTTTATATTTAAAACTCTGAGACATCATAAATGGAATTAACCCGGTGTGATGATCATGTGTATGGATAATGTTAGGTTGTTTTTCAAAAGTTGAAATCCAATCTAAAGTAGCGATTTGAAAAGCTAAAAACCGCTCTGTGTCATCATTTGAATAAACGTATTCTTTATATATTAAATCTGGAATATCAATACAAAAAAGATCAAATCCAAGTTGGTTACTTGTTAGTTTAAGAACTTTAAAATCATAGTATTGATGCCCAAGAGCTATATAGTCTGCATGAATTTCTTCGAAGGTATTACTTTGCGTAAATTTATTATTGTAAAACGGCATTACCACATTAGCGGTAGTACCTAAATCTTTTTGATATTTAGGCAAAGCGCCAACAACATCTGCAAGTCCACCAACCTTAGCTATCGGAAAACATTCCGCACTTATATGTAGTATATTCAATCTTTTTAATTAGAAGGTTAGTGTATAAAACTACAATTTTTTTTTTGACTAAAAGAATCGGTAGTGATTATTAATATAAGTTTAATATAAGTTTAATAAAAGTATTAAAAAACTAAATAAAATTTATTTTAAGACAAGAAATACAAGTGTAGTTTATGAATTTCGCTGTTTATTTATTTCGTCCTGTAAAGTTCTTCTTAATTTTTGTTCTCTTTCTAAAGCTTTTTTTCTGTGTTGTTCATATTCATATTCAACATCCTTTAAATTTTGAGCTGCTCTTTTTGTATTAAAGTTATTTTTTTGAAACTTAAAACTTAAATAAAGTACTAGAACTAGTAATAGTGAAACTAAGGTCCATAAAAGAAGATTGTAAATAAACTTACTTAATTGTATTCCAAATAAAGAGATAGAATTTTCTTTTTGTAGAGCAGTTTCCAGGGTTAGTTCAGTTCGGGTAAGTACATCTAGATTTTTTTTATTATCTAACTCTAACGCTTTAAGTAGGTTATTTTTTTCTATTAATAGGTTTTGAGATGCTTTTGAAGAATCTAAAACTTGCTGCTTTAAATCTAAAAATTTTTCTTTGTTAATTACTTTGTAGCCTTTATAATTGGTAGATACTCGGTATAGTCTGTCAAACTCTCCTCTTATAGAGATTTCTTCGGTATCCTTTGTTTTTTGTGCAAAAGAAATTGATATAAATAGAAGTGCGGTAATTAGTGATAGATGTAATTTCATTTTCATAAATTTTGTAGGGTTATTTTAAAAAATAAAAGTAATAAAAAAACCCAAACGAAAAGACGTTTGGGTTTTTATTATAAGCAAGTAATTTATATTTATTTAATTTTCTCTACAACTGCCTTAAAAGCGTCTGGGTTATTTACAGCTAAATCAGCTAAAACCTTACGGTTCAACTCAATACTATTAGCTTTCACTTTTCCCATAAACTGAGAGTAAGACATTCCGTGTAAACGAGCTGCAGCGTTAATACGCACAATCCATAAAGAACGGAAGTTTCTCTTATTGTTTTTACGGTCACGGTATGCATAAAGCATTCCTTTTTCAACCGCATTTTTTGCTACTGTGTAAACGTTTTTTCTACGTCCAAAGTAACCTTTTGCTGCCTTCAAGATTTTTTTTCTTCTTTTTCTTGAGGCTACTGAATTTACTGATCTTGGCATAATTTCAATGTTTTTTGTAGTAGGCGATTCAATTAAGAATACTTTTTAAATTTGGCCTATCTCCATGGTTAATAATTAAATTCCCTAATTAAACTTATTTCAAGTTTAATTGTTGCATAATGTTAGACTTGTCCGATTTATGTACTAAACCATCGTGAGTTAACCTTAATTTACGTTTTTTCGACTTCTTTGTTAAGATGTGGCTTTTAAACGCGTGCTTTCTTTTGATTTTTCCAGTACCAGTAACTTTAAATCGTTTTTTGGCGCTAGATTTGGTTTTCATTTTAGGCATCTCTCCTTCGTTTTTATCTTGCTTATAAGATTGTTATTTCACTTTTTTGGGAGCAATAAACATAATCATACGTTTACCCTCTAATTTTGGTAATTGTTCTACTTTACCAAATTCTTCTAATTCTTGGGCTAATTTTAGTAATAAAATTTGACCTTGTTCTTTAAAAATAATAGAACGTCCTTTAAAGAATACAAATGCTTTTAGTTTAGCTCCTTCTTGCAGAAACTTTAATGCATGTTTCTTCTTAAACTCATAATCATGCTCATCTGTCTGGGGTCCAAAACGTATTTCTTTAATCGTAACTTTCGTTGCTTTCGATTTTAAAGATTTTTCACGTTTCTTTTGCTCATATAAGAACTTCTTATAATCAATAATTTTACAAACAGGAGGTTTTGCTTTAGGAGAAATTTCTACTAAATCTAATTCCTGTTCATTGGCTAATTCTTTAGCTTTATCTAAAGCGTATACACCAACTTCCACATTATCGCCCACAAGACGAACTTCGTCAACATATTTTATTTTTTCATTAATCCTATGTTGATCTTCTTTGATTACTCTTAACGGTCTTCTCGACCTGCTTCTACGTATTGCTATGACCTATATTT
>JBLHGY010000144.1:0-4968 GCA_047616665.1 Polaribacter sp. | reverse complement strand
GCCATTAAATAACCACCATCTTTTGTTCCATCAGAAAAACCTAACATTATGGTTTGCTTGTTTTTTCTTTTTTCTAAGTGATATCTGTAGGTTCTATTTGAATAAATAGTTCTCATTACTTGCTCTGCATTTTGCAAGTCTTCTACAGTCTCAAAAAGCGGAATTACGTCTACTGGTAATTCATTTTCAAATCCGCAAAGATTTAGCATTGCAAAAGTTTCCATAACATTTAAAGCCGTTTGATTGTTGCTAATTATATAACGATTTGCACCACGCTCTCCGTTTCTAGCTTGTATCTCTTTTAATGCATATATAGATTCTATAGTACTTACAGACGTATCATCTGTTAGCATTTTAGGATCAATACTTCCTTTTACAACTGCTAAAATGTCAATTTGTTCTTCTTCAGGTAAAAATGCAAAGTTTTTCGGAAATGTAGTATCTCCAGTATTTTGTAAATCTTTTACAATTTGTGTAAATGCTTCGTGATGCACTCTACTATCTTGTCTAATATCTAAGGTTGCAAAATGAAAACCAAAAATTCTTACTTTATTAATAAAATCATCTAGTTCTTCTATAAATAAAGATTGATGCTTTTCTGCTATAATTTTTCTTGCTTTTGCTAATTCTTCTAAAAATATATCTTGTGAAAAATTAACCTTACCATAGCTTCTTACTACGTGTTTGTAGAGTCTTTTTTCAATTTTTGATAAAATTTCTTGAACGCCATCAAAAGTAAAACGTCTTTTAAGTCTTCTTACATCTCTATAGTAGTTTCTTAAAATAGACTGTCTTAGCCTCTCTGCTACATCCAATGTTATTTTTGTAGTAACAAAAGGATTTCCATCTCTATCTCCACCCGGCCAAAAACCAAGATCTATAATTTCATTATCCATCGGATTTCCATCATAAATATTGTTTTGAATATAGTTGTATATTTTACTAACAGATTCGTAAAATACATTTTCTAAATACCAAATTAAACTCACAGCCTCGTCATAAGGTGTTGGTTTTTCTTTTTTATAAAAGGGTGTTTTTCCTAATTGAGCTAGCAATTTTTTTATGAGTAATAAATCGTCATTTTGAATTGCTTTGTTTAAGTCCGTAATAATTCCAAGCACTGTTCCAGGATAAAATTGTGTTGGATGCGCGGTTAAAACCACACGTACTTTAAAATCTTCTAAATGCGCTTTTAAAGCTTCTTTTTTGTCGCTTAAAAGTGCAGTTTCTTTTGAGTTTCTAAGTGTTCCAATCCCATCCATATTATTTACAACAGGAAAAGCGGCATCTTCGATAGCGTCAAATAATACTACTTGGCGCTCTATATATTGAATAAAACGAAATAATAAATCTGTTTTCTCTGCTTCAGTTGGGTTTTCTTGATACTTGTCAAAGAATGTATCCACAATTTCTGTCGGATTTTTTCCTTCTTTGAACCCTTTTTTACACAATTCATGAAACAACGGTAACAATACTCCTGTATTGCTAATAGTCTCAAAGGGCAAAGTCATGAAAATACTATTGTAAATTTGGTATTTAGACAACACATTTTCATTAAAACGAGCAAGCTTTGGTAATCCTGACATATGTAGTAAATTTTATGAGGTAAACTTACGAAAAAGGGGTGTTACAGAACTTAGGTATTCCCTAATAATTAACTATTTAATTGCGAAAACGATATAAATTTTAATAAATTTTAGCGAAAATAGAATTTGTTATTTATTTAAAGGCACAGGGTGTATGCTGTTTTTTGTTCTTTGAAGATTCCATCGTGTTGGGTCGCTGGCAAATAAGAACTCTTTTAAGAAAGTGTTATCTTGATATTTTTCATAAGCATCCTACACATATGCTGTTGTTTTCGCTCCAATTTCTTTAAAGTTTAAAGGATATATTTTTTGATCAACATTATGGTTATTTGCAATTACTAAATAGAAAGGTTTTATATTCAGTCTTTTACCGATAGAAGAGATGCTATGAGTGTCTTTTTTAAGTGAGTTAAAAGTATAGATACTAATAGGCGCTTTGCGAATATTTGTGCTTGTTTTTTGAGCATAGATAGAAATATTGGCACAAAGAAAAATTATAAAAAGCAAGAATATTTTTTTCATTTCTCAAAATAATAAGAACAAGTATACTATATAATTTATTTTAGTGCTTTTTTATTGAAATTTTCAATCCCTTTTTCTAACCAGCTTTTATAGGTTTTGATGTCTGTATATTGTTGCGGTGAATTTAAAATTTCTAAATCTGCATTCATCAAAATATAATAAGGTTGTGACGCATTTTTAAAATTCAGTATTTGAAACGTAGACCATTTATCCCCGTAGGTTTTAATCTTTTTAATATTACCATTTGCTTTTCTAAAGTCGAATTGTGCTGCTTTTGGCAGTTCTTTTTCATTATCATCTACATATAAAGAAATAAGAATGTATTCTTCTTTAAGAAGGGTGTAAATTTCTGAATCGCTCCAAACATTTTCCTCCATTTTTCTACAATTTACGCAAGCCCATCCTGTAAAGTCTAATAAAATAGGTTTATTTGTGTCTTTGGCAGCTTGCAAACCTGCATCAAAATCTTTATAACAGTCCAAACCTAATGGGCAGTCTGATGCTTGCTCATAAATACTGTAAAACTGTGGAGGTGGAAAACCACTTAACGCATTCAAGTTCCAAGTCGGATTTTTAAAAGTTCCGGGTATTAAATACACCACAAAAGCTAAAACAAGTACGCCAAAAGAAACTCTAAAAAAAGATAATTTTTTCAACGGAGAATCATGCGGAAATTTTATTTTCCCAAAAAGGTATAAGACCAATCCAGAGAAAATAACAATCCAAAGACCAATAAAAACCTCCCGTTTTAAAAGGTCCCAATGCCCAACTAAATCTGAGTTTGATAAAAATTTAAATGCAAAAGCTAGTTCTAAAAAACCTAAAACTACTTTAGTAGTATTTAGCCAGCCTCCAGATTTTGGCAAAGAATTTAATAAATTAGGAAACAAAGCAAATAATGCAAAAGGCATTGCTAATGCTAATCCAAAACCTGTCATACCCGCAGAAAGTTGAAACGCTGGATTGCCAACGGTACCCAAAGAACCTGCTAAAAGAGAGCCTAAAATTGGCCCAGTACAAGAAAAAGAAACAATTGCTAAAGTTAATGCCATAAAGAAAATACCTACAAATCCACCAACATCAGAAGCAGCGTCCATTTTGGTTCCCCAAGAGCTTGGTAGTGTAATTTCATAAAAGCCAAAAAAGGATAAGGAGAAAAATACTAAAATGACAAAAAAGAAAATATTTAACCAAACATTAGTGGAGATAGTATTTAAAATACTAGGATCTAAGCCATCAATTAAATGAAAAGGAACACTTAGTAGCATGTAAATAATTACAATAAATACACCGTATAAAATGGCGTTAAAGATTCCTTTCCTTTTACTTTGAGATTGTTTTGTAAAGAATGAAACGGTTAAAGGAATCATTGGAAAAACACAGGGCGTTAACAAAGCTAACAAGCCACCAATAAACCCTAAAAGAAAAATATTGAATAAAGAATTACCAGATTTATCAGCAGCCTTGTTTCCCGTTTTTAGTAAATCTGTATTTTTTAAATCTAGCTGTAAACTCTTTGTTAAGGTTTTGCTTTTGTCGTCTAAAACGAGTACCTCTTTTATTAGTTTTTTGCCGTTAAGAGCAAAAGAAAAAGTTTCTTCTATTTGTATACAGGCTTCTTTACAAACTTGCCCAAAAACTTCTAATGTTAAAGAAGAAATAGTAGTATCTATTATTTGTATTCTCTGTGTAATAATAGCTGTATTTGCAAAGAAAATTTCTTCTTTTTCCCATACCTCTGAGTACTCTTTTTGGGTTTCACTTTCTTGCGCTTTGCCCATTAACTGGTACCCCTTTTTGCCTTCCGGAATTAAAATTTCTAATGGTTGCGAGGCATCTTCTGGATTTTCTTGGGAGTACAAATGCCATTCTTGAAAAAGTTTAGCGGTAAAAGTAACATCATATTCAGTTTCTGAAATTTTATGAATAGAAGATTCCCAAACAATAGGGGTATCTTCTGTTTGTGCCTTTGTAAAGGTTGAAATTAAAAGTAAAAATAATATTAAAATTTTTTTCATTGTAGGAATGTTATTTTTAAATATGTTTTGCTAGTTTTTGTTTCTATTTTAAATCGGTTGTCTTTTCGCATTCCAATAATCCAAATAATAGAGTCATCAGCACTGCAAAGTAACCAGGTATTTTGTTTTTCTAAAAGCGATAATTTCTCGTCTTTAAAATACTTACTTAGCTTCTTTTTTCCTTGCATTCCTGCAGGATAAAAATAGTCGCCATTTTTCCATTTCCTTACAATTAAAGGATGTTTTAAGCTTTCTTTAGAAACGTAAATCGTGTTTTTATTTTGAATGGATTGCTCTGTAACTTCTTCCAATGTTAAGTGAACTGGAGTTGTGATTTTCGCAGTGTTTTTAGAGATGGAAAACGTTACTTCTTGCGCTTTCTGATGCTCGGATAAATTTTCTCTTTTAGACAGTATTAGAACATCTCTGTCTTTTAAAAGTACGTGTGTCTTAGAAAACACTTGTTTACCAGATTGTGCAGAAAGTAAATTGTAAATATCATTAAATTCACTAAAATTATAAGTTTTTAAAAGTTGATATAAATAGGCTTTCGGATTTGACAATTGCTGGAGTTTATCAACTTTAAACTTCGCAATACCATTTTCTTTTAAAACTACGTTCTTAGAGATTTTCTCAATGCTATCGTCAATAATTTGAGCACTTTCTTTCAAGTGCTCTATGGTTTTAGAAAAGGTATCTAGCAAACTAGGATTTATCTCTTTTAAGACAGGTAGTATTTTATGTCTAATTTTATTTCGAACATATTTTGTAGAAGCGTTGCTTTGGTCTTCACGCCAAAGAATGCCGTTCTCTTTGGCAAAAGACTCAATTTCATTTCTTGA
>JBLHGY010000143.1:0-4993 GCA_047616665.1 Polaribacter sp. | reverse complement strand
GTAGGTAGGTTTTTATCTGAAGAGAATGTTTCTAAAATGGAGAAAGAAGCAAATAATTTAGTAAAAAAACATTTTAAAATTCAGTTTAAAAATGGAGATATTTCGACAGGAAAAAATCGTTTAATTTTTGAAGTTGCCAATAGATTTGTCTCTAATTTTTTATCGAAAGAAAAAGAATTGCTAAAAGATAAAAAGAACAAACTAAAAATTATTGCTACAGAAGAAAATTTATCTGCAGAAATAACAATTGAAGGAATTGATTTTCCTGTAAAATTGCACGGTCAAGTAGATAGGGTAGATGAGTTAAATGGTGTTTTAAGAATTATAGATTACAAGACAGGTATGGTATCTAGTGCTAATCTGCGAGTACCAGAATTTGAGAATCTGCGAGACGAGAAACATTTAAAAGCCATTCAGGTTTTGCTGTATGCCTATTTGTTTACTAAAAGTAAAAATTACAATTTTACGCAACCTTTAGAGGCAGGGATTTATTCATTTAAAAATTTAAATAGTGGTTTTTTACCAATTGATTTTGCCTTGCCAAGAAAAAAGCCAGAGACCAATATTACCGCAGAAAAATTAGACCAATTTATTACAGAACTTAAAATATATATCAAAGAAATTTACAATCTAGAAATAGATTTTATAGAACCAGCAGATTTAAGATATTAAATAATTACTCCCCTTTTAAAACTAATAAAGGTACGTTAGAGAAAAACTCTTCTTTAAGAATAGTATCCTTTTCCCAAAGTTTTTTAAAGAACCCTCTTTTACGTCTAAAAACGCATAACATATCTGGGTTTTGTGATTTTATGTGTTCTAAAACACCTTGAAAAGTAGTTGCATTTTCTGAGACGGTTAACGTTTTTTCTAATGCTTTTAAATCTTTATGCAGCAGTAAATCTTCTTCTGTATAACTAGGAGTCTTAACTAATAATAAATGTACCTCGGTTTTAAACTTTTCAACTATTTGTTGTAGTGGCGTTAAAGCAGTTTTACTTTTTACAATACCAGATTTAAAAGCCATTAAAATACGAGAGATAGCAATGTATTTATAACCTTCAGGTACTGCTAAAATGGCAAGATTTGTTTTCTTTACTAAGTTGCCGGCAGTTCTTCCTAGAAATAAATTTTCTTTAATAGAGTTACTTTTAGTACCTACAATTACCAAATCTATTCCTAGCTCAGCATCGATAGCAGTAACGCTTTCAGAAACACTTCCTTTTGCAGAAATTAATTTAATCTCTACATTCTTTATATCACAGCTATTTACCATTGTTCTTAGATATAAATTAGTTTCACGTGCTATAATTGCATCAACATTTATCATTGTTCCTGCTTTTGTATAAGAACTATAAGCTCTAAAAACAAACACTTTTGCATTAATTTCTGTAGCAAAATCAATGGCATATTGCAAAGTATTTTGAGCGTTCTCTGTAAATCCTATTGGGACTAATATATGTTTCATATGTAAAAATTTATAGCGCTGCAAAGTTAAGTAATTTTAAGGGAATCTTTTCTTTTTACATTTTTTAGATATGTACATTTGTAAAAATATTTTTTTTGAACAAAAGTATTAGTTTTAAGAATATTAACAAACTAGCAATACCTGCATTAATTGCTGGTATTGCAGAACCTATTTTATCTATAACAGATACTGCTATTATTGGGCATATAGATATTAATGCAACAGAAAGTTTAGCCGCAGTTGGTATTGTAGGGGCTTTTATTTCTATGTTGATTTGGGTTTTCGGACAAGTAAGAAGTGCAATTTCATCTATTATTTCTCAATATGTTGGCGCAAATAAGTTAGATGAAATTAAAGAATTACCAGCCCAGGCAATTGCAATGATTGTTGCAGGTAGTTTACTGGTTTTGGCAATTTCGTACCCGTTTTCTAGACAAATTTTTCAATTCTATAATGCCTCAGATCAGATTTTAGAATATTGTATTGCCTATTTTAATATTCGAATTTTTGGTTTTCCTTTTGCACTTTTCGTGTTTGCTATTTTTGGCACATTTAGAGGTTTACAAAATACTTTTTACCCAATGATAATTGCCATTATTGGAGCTTCTTTAAATATTGTGTTAGATATTATTTTAGTCTACGGTATTGAAGGTTATATTCCTGCAATGCATGTAGAAGGAGCCGCATATGCAAGTGTAATTGCACAAGTAGTAATGGCCATAATTTCACTGGTTCTATTACTAAAGAAAACAGCTATTTCTTTAAGGTTAAGTTTTACTTTGCATGCAGAAGTCCCTAGACTTTTAAATATGATTGGAAATCTTTTTATTAGAACAATTGCATTAAATGTAGCGTTGTACTTAGCTACATCTTACGCAACAGATTATGGTAAAGAATACATTGCAGCATATACTATTAGCATAAATATTTGGTTATTAGGCGCCTTTATGATAGATGGATATTCTAGTGCTGGTAATATTTTATCCGGAAAATTATTAGGTGCTAAAGAGTACAAATCTTTAGTTATTTTAAGTAATAAACTTTTCAAATATGGCATTGTAATAGGAACTATAATTGCGATTTTGGGAGCTGTTTTTTACAACGCAATAGGAAGAATATTTACCAATGAAACACTTGTTCTAGAGCAATTTTATACTGTTTTTTGGATTGTTTTAATTACGCAACCCATTAATGCTATTACTTTTATTTTTGATGGAATGTTTAAAGGAATGGGAGAAATGAAATATTTAAGAAACCTGTTAATCCTAGCAACAGGTTTGGTTTTTGTGCCAACACTTTTAATTTTTGATTATTTAAATTATAAATTAATTGCTATTTGGCTTGCCTTTGCATGCTGGATTATTGCACGAGGCTTGCCTTTGGTTTTTAAATTTAGAAAGAAATTTATACCCTTAGCTGAAAATCAATAAAAAGAAGCTATTCTTCTGAAATGTGTCTTTTTTTTGAACCCGAAGATGCTTTGTCAAATTTTTAAGAATTAAATCTTACTTTTACTTTAAATTCAGTTTATGACAACAACAAGACAAAACGGAAGTTTACATACAAATATTCAAGATCATATTGCAACTATAGAATTTGGGCACCCTGCAAGTAATTCTTTTCCAAGTGAATTATTAGAAAGATTAGCCAAAGAATTAATTACGATAGGCAAGCATGCAGATGTTGCAATAATTATTCTAAAATCTGAAGGTAAAAAAGCTTTTTGTGCGGGTGCTTCTTTTGATGAGTTGGTGGCTATTTCTAATTTAAAAGATGGGCAACAGTTTTTTGCAGGTTTTGCAAACGTACTAAATGCAATGAGAACTTGCGGAAAATTAATTATAGGAAGAGTTCAGGGGAAAACAGTTGGTGGTGGTGTTGGCTTAATTGCGGCTTGCGATTATGTACTTGCAACTGAAAATGCAGCTATAAAATTATCTGAATTTACAATCGGAATAGGACCTTTTGTAATTGAACCAGCGGTAACAAGAAAAATTGGTGTTTCAGGAACTTCAGAATTAACTTTAGACGCAGCCAATTGGAAAAATGCATATTGGGCAAAGGAAAAAGGCTTGTACGCAAAGGTATTTGAAACCATAAATGAACTAGATAAAGAAGTTGAAATTCTGTCTGAGAAACTAGCATCCTATAATCCTATTGCTTTAACAGAAATAAAAAAAGCCCTTTGGCAGGGAACTGAAAACTGGACTGATTTATTAGCAGAAAGAGCTGCTATTTCTGGAGCATTGGTCTTATCTGAATTCACAAAAAAAGCATTAGAAAAATTTAAAAAATAGCATTATATCGTCAGTTTTATCACGTAGAAGAAATTATTTGGAATTGTAAGTTTGTATTTAAGTATCATAGAGTTAATTAATTAAGTAAAAAGTTTTTTTATAAGTTCGATTTAGAAATTGAACTAATTAAAGTTTTAAATTATTAGAAAAAGTAAGTGCTTATGTCAAAAAAAAATAATTTTCCTATGTGGGGTGGAAATAATTGGACGAAATCAATGTGTAAAAAATATTGGTGGTTTGTATGTATACTTATTATTGGATACATAATGATTGTAATTAATGCAAATGCTTCTATATAAAAAATATTATAATTTAAGAAATGAAAATAGTTTCAACAAATATTGGTGAACGCAGCGTTATAGATTGGAAAGGGGAATTAGTTACTACTGGAAGTTTTAAGTTTGCTGTAGAAAAGCCTATTTTTTTAGACAATAATAATGTAAAAGGTGATGAGATTTCTGATAGAGAAAGTCATGGCGGAACATTGCAAGCTATTTATGGATACTCTATAAAGCATTATGATTTCTTTAAGCCGGCATATCCAGATTTAGATTGGCAGTTTGGCATGTTCGGTGAGAACTTAACGATGGATGATTTAGATGAAACTACAATTCATTCTGGTGATACTTTTAAAGTAGGTGAAGCTATTTTAGAAGCAACTGTGCAAAGAAACCCCTGTTACAAGTTAGGCATTCGTTTTAACAACATGAAAATTGTAAAGCACTTCTGGAATACTACTTTTTGTGGGGTGTATTTTAAAGTTTTACAAACTGGAAATGTAAAAGTTGGTGATGCTTTTATTCAAATAAAATCGTGTCCAGAAAACCCAACAATTGCAGAGTTATATTCCGCTAAAAGAATTGAAAAAGGAGCATAGTTTTCATTATGTGGTTCTTGAGAACTATTAGTAATAGTTTTTTTAAACAACCGCTTCTTTTTTATGTAAAAAACGAGTTAGTTTCATAGAAAGATCTAACAGAATAATTTTAGCATTTCCGTTTCTTTCGATATGATACATGGCATCATTCAATTCTTTTTCAATATCCAAAATATTTTCTCCATGCACAAAAGGTGCAAATTTAGAGAGATCAAATCCCGTTTGGGTTTCCATAAAAACTAAATTGTCACTCTTATAATTTAGTAATAAAGCCTGTCTAAAAAACTGCAAACAATATTCTAAAAAACGTTTTTGTGTCTCTCTTCCAGATTTTGCAATGGTTTCAGACCA
>JBLHGY010000142.1:0-5005 GCA_047616665.1 Polaribacter sp. | reverse complement strand
ATTTAGATTTAACAGTAGTTTTAACAGGAGGAGACACAAATTTCTTGTCAAAACAATTAAAAAGTAGCATATTTGCCAATCAAAATTTTCTCCTTCAAGGATTAAATGAAATATTAAAATTTAACCAACACAAATGATTAAAAAAGTTTTAATAGTTTTCTTATTAATTACATCAACTAGTAGTTTGTTTGCACAAGGTACAAGTTCTTCACCATATTCTTTTTTTGGAATTGGAGAACAATATTCTCCAAGAACTTCAGAAAATGCTGCAATGGGTGGAATTGGAGTTGCTTTTAACCATTATAAGTATTTAAATTTTACAAATCCTGCAGCAATTGCTTTTCTGAGAGAAACAACCTATTCTGTGGGAATTTTAAATAATGATTTAACTTTAAAAACAGCGGATACTAAGCAAAACTCTGTTTCTACAAGTCTAAACTATATTGCTTTAGGTTTTCCGTTAGGTAAGAAAGCAGGTTTCTCTTTCGGATTACAACCTGTATCCTCCGTTGGCTATTCATTATCTAATAATGATTATGATGACAATGAAAACCTATTGGCTACAACTTTATATTCCGGAGAAGGCGGTGTAAACAGAGTTTACGGTACTTTTGGAATACAAATTTCAAAAGTTTTGGCCATTGGTATAGAAGCAGATTATAGTTTTGGTACTATAGAAAACAGTATTACCAACCAAAGAGACAATGTAAGTTTAGCTTCAAAATATAAAGAAGAGAGCGTTATTAGAGGAGGGGCAATTACTTTAGGAGCTCAGTATCAGAAAATGTTTAAAAGTAACATGTATTTAAATGCTGGTGCAACCGTAAAATTAGGGAACGATCTAAATACTACCGGTAATGAGTATTTGTATTCATTAAGCGGTGTAGGCGCAACTGACATAACAAGAGATACAATCTATACTAATGAGATTTCTGGTAAATACAAATTACCAATGAAATCTATTATCGGTTTTGGTCTTGGTAAACATGATAAATGGCATGTAGGTGTGGAGTATCAGAATCAAGATGCTTTGCAATCTGAAGGTTTTACAAATATTACAAATTCTTCTTATAACTACGAAAAATCAAATAGAATCTCTTTAGGAGGCTTTTATTTACCTAAAATAAATTCGATATCAAGTTACTGGGAAAGAGTTACCTATAGAGCTGGTTTGCGATTGGAAAAAATAGGATTGGCAGTTGATGGCACTGGGACAGGCACAAATTTTACTTCAATAGACGACTTTGGCATGTCTTTTGGACTAGGATTGCCATTAAAGCAGTTATCTACGGTTAATTTAGCAGTAGAGTATGGTAAAAGAGGTACAGCTTCTAATAATCTAATTGAAGAAAATTATTTTAATGTTAGACTTAGTTTATCTTTGACGGCTTCTGGTCAGCAAGGTTGGTTCAGAAAAAGAAAGATTGATTAATTTAATTTATTTATAAAACTATCACAATGAAGAAAATTACGTTTTTATTAGCTGCAATGTTACTTATAACAACAGTAGAAACAAATGCTCAAGATGCAAATAGAGAATGTACTATTAAATACAATCTATTTAAGGGAGATTATCAATCTAAAAAATTCGAGGAAGCATATGTAAATTGGATCTATTTAATGGACAATTGTAAAGATTTATCTGTTAACATTTATAAGTTTGGTGCTACTTTAGCAGAGGATGTTAGAAAAGATCCTGTTTTAGCAAAAAGAGTATATGAACAAAGATTACAGTACTTCCCAACTAAAAACCCTGCGAAAGTTCACAGTGACTATGCTACCTATTTATTTGAGAATAAATTAGCTTCAGATGATGAAGTTTTTAAAATTTTAGAAAAAGGATATGGTATAGATCCAACTAAAATGGGTGTTAAGAATTTGTACATTTATTTTCAAGGAATAACCGATAGAAATAAAGATACAAATCCGCAAAAGGTTTTTGATACTTATGATGATGTTTTAGAAAATGTAAACATTAAATTAGAGGGCTATGCTAAAAAATTAGTAACGTATAGTGATACAACTTTAGTTTTAGACAAAAGAGGTAAACAATTAAAAAGAGCGTATACAGTTAATTCAAAAGCTTTAGGTACAGTAGAAGGTGGTTTGGATGCAATTATTTCTGAAATAGCTACTTGTGTTCGTTTAATTCCGCTATATGAAAGAGATTTTGAAGCGAATAAATCAAATGCAGTTTGGCTAAAGAGATCCGTTTCTAGAATGTTTAATAAAGGTTGTCAAGGAGAGCCGTTATTTGAGAAATTAGTAAGGGCGTATGCAGAAGCTTCACCGTCACCAGAAGCGTATGCTTTTTTAGCAAATGTTTTAGAAGATAACGGCGATACTAATGGAGCCAATGCGATGAGAACGAAATCTTTCGAATTAGAAACAGACCCTTTAAAGAAAGCGAAGTACAAATTAAAGTTTGCTCAGGCAGCTAAAGACAGAGGACAATATAGCAAAGCTAGAAGTTTAGCTAGAGAAGCTTTAAGATTTAATCCAAGTTCGGGTAGAGCTTATTTATTTATCGCTACGTTATATCAATCTAGTGTAAATAAATGTGGTGAAAACTTATTCGAAAAAAGAATGGTATATGTTGCTGCATTGAACATGGCAAAAAGAGCTTCGGCTGTAGATCCAAGTATTTCCTCTAGAGCAAGAAAATATATTAACACATACAGAGCAAATGTGCCAAGTCAAAAAGACATATTTAATGCAACTGCAGTTCCAGGAGGGAAATTCACAATTAAATGTTGGATTGGTGAAACTGTAACCATACCAAATAAATAGTTATTTGAAAAATTACAAAAAAATAGTATCAAAAAGCATTGCAGTAATTTATTTTACTGTAATGCTTTTTTCTTGTTCTAATAGTACTGAAGAAGTTCGTAATTTTCTAGAAGAAAAAAATCTACCTATTGGCAAGGCTAAAGAAGCATTTCATATTTATAAAGACTCTGGACAGATAACATCTAAATTAATAACGCCTTTATTATTAGATTTTAGCAATCGAAAAAAGCATCCTTATAACGAGTTTCCTAAAGGAATAAAAATTATAAATTTCAATAATAAAGGGAAAGATTCTGTAACTATTATTGGCGATTATGCGCAATCTTATGCAAAGACAGAAGTATCAGAAATTAAGGGAAATGTGATTGTCGTAAATCATACAGACAAATCTAGATTAGAAACAGCACAATTATTTTGGGATCAAAAGACAAAATATTTTGTTTCTGAGAAAGCGTTTGTAATGTATAAAGGAAATGATACAATAATTGGTGTAGGTTTTGAATGTAAAGAAGATCTAAGTAAACATTTAGCAAAAAAGACAACAGGTAGCATAGAAACAAAAGAATAGAATCATGAATAGAATTTGGAAATTTTTTCAGTACGGTTATTTAATAGTAGCGTTAATATGTTTAGTTGAAGGTATTACTCGTTGGAACGCCGAGAGAAGTAGGTCTTATTTATTTTTAGGTTTTGCATTTTTTATTATCTTAGTATTTTTCTTTAAAAGACATTTTAGAAAAAAAGTCGAAAAAAGAAATAACCCAAATAAATAGTTTACTAGTTTCTGAATGGAAATTGAACTTATTATAATATTTTTATCAATTATACTTTCCGCCTTTTTTTCGGGAATGGAAATTGCATTTGTTTCTGCAAATAAGTTACACATAGAATTAGAAAAAAAGAGGGAAGGTTTTATTCCTAAGATCCTAAATAGAATTACCCAAAAATCTTCAAAATTTATTACCACGATGTTGGTGGGTAATAATATATCATTAGTAATTTATAGTTACTATATGGGAGAGTTTCTGCTTGGATTGTTGCCTTTAGAGGCTTTTAATGAATTCTCAATCTTATTAATACAAACTGTAATTTCTACAATTATAATATTGGTAACTGCAGAATTCTTACCAAAAGCTATTTTTAGAATTTATGCAAATGAAGTGCTTAAGATATTTGCTTTACCTGCGTATGTTTTTTACGTTTTATTTCATTATATCTCAGATTTTATAGCGGCTATTTCAGATTTTTTTCTTCGTATTTTCTTTAAAACAAGTGCAGATAAACAACAAATAGTTTTTAGTAAAGAAGAGTTGGGTAATTATATTTTAGAGCAGTTAGAAACAAGTAATGATGGAGATGAGGTAGACTCGGAAATTCAAATTTTTCAAAACGCTTTAGAGTTTCATAATGTAAAGGCAAGAGAGGTAATGGTTCCAAGAACCGAAATTACCGCAGTAGAAATTCATGAAAAAGTAATTAATTTAGAGCGTGTTTTTATAGAAACAGGCTTATCTAAGGTGCTGGTTTATAATTCATCTATGGATGATGTAGTTGGTTATATTAGTGCTTTTGAACTTTTCAAAAAGCCAAAAACTATAAAATCTATTTTACTTTCGGTAGAAATTGTACCAGAATCTATGATGATTAATAATGTTTTAAACATTTTAATGAGGAAACGTAAAAGTGTAGCTGTGGTTGTAGATGAATACGGCGGAACTTCAGGAATGATAACTGTAGAAGATATTGTAGAAGAGCTGTTTGGTGAAATAGAAGATGAACACGATTCTCAAGCATTTTTAGAAGAAAAAATAAATGAAACTACTTTTAATTTTTCTGCAAGATTAGAGGTAGACTATTTAAATGAAGAATACGGATTAAGTATCCCTAAATCTGAAGCCTATGAAACTTTAGGAGGTTTTATTATAGAACACACAGAAAATATACCAGAAGAGAACGAGATTGTAGATTTAGAAGGTTTTGAAATCACAATTTTGAATACCAGTGGTGCAAAAATAGATGTTGTTTCTCTTAAAGTTACAGATTTAGAAGATTCGTAAATAGAATTTCTTTCCTTTTAATAAAAATTACCAAATTACTTACTGTTTAGTTTAAAAAGAGGTTGCAATATTAAAACCCTAATCGTATATTCGCCTCCTAATAAATTTAAATGTATGGCAATTTTATCAAAAATTAGAGAACGTTCAATGTTCTTAAT
>JBLHGY010000141.1:0-5051 GCA_047616665.1 Polaribacter sp. | reverse complement strand
CACCTCGCGTTAAACTTGTTTTTGAACAACTAGCGGGTGGTTTAGCGGAAGTCTACCAAAGAAATTTCTCAACATTAGTGGCCCGAATTCAACGAAATGTAAATGCTCGTGAACTTGAAACTAAACCGGAAAATGTCGCTGCTCTGGGCGCGCTTATGAACTCTACCGTTTTTGCAATCATTGACGACGATCAAATCTTGCTTGATAACAAATCCTTGCCCGCTGCTGTAAATAAGCTAAAAGCAGGTAAATCAACCATAATGGGTCAAGTTGAAATAACTGAAGTATCGTCTTCCTATCCGCAATGGAATGCTATTCTTGTAGGCGTAATGAACCTTTTTTTTAGATTTAAATACGAATTGGGAACAGCCATCCTTACACCTCGTGCTTTAATGGTTTCAGATCTATTCCATATGCCCGCTCTAAGAATTGGAGAAGCATACGCCGATCAAATTTGGTTTGCTGCTGCCTCTGCAAAAAAAGAACGATTCATGATAGAAGTAACCACAACTTTAAAGGATGAAGAATATCCTAGTAACGCCAATATGGTAAAACACCTAGCAGAATTCCTCCAATCTGGGGAAAATTCAAATGCCCTAAATATTTTTAAAAACGTACAAACATCTTACGAAGAATCAACAGAAAAACTGGTTTATTCAGTAGATGATCTTAATCATCTGATTTCTTCACTTAAAACTCGTGATAAAAAAAATATCGAGATTGTGATTCAGCAAATGCTTTACAAACAACAACACAGGTGAAAGAAAAAAATTAAGAGTCAAAACAAATAATTAACATCAAACAAAGCATATAAAATCACGCTGCTAAATAGTAAACGTTTCTCCAAAAAAACGGCAATAATAAAAAATAGGACTTTTAGCAATACTTTTTGGACTCAATTAAATATAAAAGTTTGTGCTACATAGGTATCTTTACTTCTTAAAAAAAAAGCAGTGTTATTTTTTTCTGAAACCCAGTAGGGTTTATCATTTAAATAAAAAAATACGTATAAATACGTATAAATAGTAGTGCTTTTTTCTTTAAATTTGATATTATAAATATTGTGTAAAGCAACAGTGCATATATACAATATATCAACAATGTGCATATACAATATAACAACAATGTGCATATACAATATATCAACAATGTGCATATACAATATATCAACAATGTGCATATACAATTGTTAGCAAACATTAAAACACACAAACAAGGACTATGAAAAACATTAAAAGACTTACATATATTTTAGCATTTATTTTATTTGGGTGCTCTAATGACGATTCGATTATTAGTAATGGATTTAAAATTAACGGAAATTTTTATGAAACAAATTATGCCGCAATTGGAGGTGGAAGTTCTTCTCATGGCTTAAAGTTCTTTTCAAATTTCGAAATTGGTTACATTGCAAGTTTTGCCTTATACAGTGGGGATACAAGTGGAAATGGAGAATTAATCGCAGGAACATATACAGCAAACAAAAGTCCAACCAGTCTATTTGGTATTGACGGTTATGATTATATTCAATTTCGTGATAATACTAATAGCAAAAAACTTGCCGCATCTCCTGGGTGGTATAATGACTCAACTTTTCAATCTGGTAGTGTGACCATTAATTCAATCACATCTGAATTAAACGAAAATGGTTATTATATAGTGACAGAAATTGATATTGACTACCAATTTAGGATTGATGAAACTAATGTCGTAGGAAGCTATAATGGTCCAGTACAATTTTCTAGTCTTTCAGATGTTCCAAATTAGTAAACGTTTGCTAACACCATATAAACAAAATTGCTGGTTTTAGCTCACTTGCGAAAGTCCTATCGGATTTTCTTGGTTTGTGTTTTATTTACTAACTTTACTGCGTTAAACAACGCAACTTTGCTTATACCAAACGTTGCCATTCATTGGCGGAACCCACTCAAAAAAGGAAAAAATAGTGAATTATGGATAAAAAAAAGGAAAATAGTGGAAGTTTGATTTCAAGTATTGGAGGATTATTTACAATAATTGGAATGACATTATTAGCAATGAAAAGTTCAGCAATACTTTATCTATCTTGTACAATAATCGGTTTAATTTTAGCTGCTTATGGAGTTTTCCTAATGCTAAAAAAGCTGGATAATTAAAAAAATAAAAATAATCTTTATTAATTCTTTTATAAAATATGTTTGAAAAAGATTATCTAATGCGACTTATCCAAACTCTTATGGATGCTATCAATAGAATTGTAAACAGCATAAATAAAGATGACATTGAAGGCGCAAAGATACAATTAAGTGATTCTTTTAGATTATTAGGAAATCAAAAGGAATACTTTTACAACACTGAGTATGAAGAATTAATTGAGTTTTTTAAATTAGAAGAAGGTAATTATCTAAAAAGAGTTGAATTTTTAGCTGAATTAATTTATTTAGACGCTACAATTGAGGATGATAAAATTCTTAAATACGAGAAATTTGAAAAATCAAAAAAACTATTTGAATATTATAGTGAATTTTCAAAAGAATACTCATTTGAAATAAATAATAAATTAGTCTTTATAAAAAACGAACTTGAAGGTTTTATAAAATACAACGAACTCTGAAAAAAACAACGAAATGGCAACACCGTATATAATTTATTGCTAGTTCTAGCCTACTTACGAAAGTCCTCGCGGACTTTCTTGGTCGGTAATTATTTACTAAATTAGTTGCTTAAAACACGCAACAAACCATATACATAAACGTTGCCATTCATTGGCGGAACGCACTCAAAATTGAAATAACTGAATGAAAAAAAGAGAAAAATTACTTGCATTAATTCCTGCTCTTTGGGCAAGTCTTTTTGATATTACAATAACTATAGTTCACCAATCAAAAGAATATTGGAATGGAAATCTGAATATGGCGAACGAAGGAAATCCAATTGGAAACTTTATGATGAAAAATCACGTTTCTGGAATATTTATCATCTCAATTTTATGGCTGATTTTAATTGGAGTTTTAGGATTTTATTTACCAAGGAAAATTTCTAAAATATTTCTTCTATTTGTTTTAATGGTTCATAGTTATGGAGCATCAACTTGGATTTCTAATCATTATGGTTTTTGGTCTATTATATTATTTATTTTATTCAACTCTATTTTATTTTATATAATTGACGATAAGATTAATAAGAAAAGAATATAAACCGAATTTGAGAAGACTTTCGGAATAAAACGCTGACTGAAATTACTCAAACACAGAAAAGGTGAAAACGGAGTTTAGCATAATAATTTGAACTCTGAAAAAACAACGAAATGGCAACACCGTGTAAAAAAAATAGCTATTTTTAGCTTAAACAAAGTGTATAGCAATTTTGCCAACTTCTGAATTTCCTAAGGAAATTCCTCGTTGACAAAATCGCTACTTTTCTTACACCAAACGTAGCACATTTGAGAAACCAACAAAATGAAGATATTTAAATTAACCTTTCTAACAATTTTACTTTTAATTCCAATATTTTCATTTGGACAAATTCCAAAAGGACATTTTTTAGATGCTGACGATTCTGCTGAAAAAGGATATAAACTAAAACCTTTTAAACAGAAAAAAGAAGGAATTTATCATTATGCAATTCTGACGGAATTGCCATTCGAAAATAATTGCGGAAAAAGAATTTTGGAGAAAGAACAAATTACTTGTTCCGAAAAAACATTGAGGAGTCTAATAAGCGAAAAGTTAAGTACAAAAACTGAATTTAAAGGAAGTGTTTATGTTTATTTAACAATAACCGAAAAATCTGAAATCATTGACATTAAAATCAAATCTTATCCACAAACTGACAAAATAGATGTTTTAATAAAAGAATCGACTGAAAAAATTAATGTGAAAGCAGGAAAATATAAAAGAAAAACTGTGAAATCGAGATTGTGGACGAGTTTCAAATTTGAATAAAAATAATTTAGAAAAAGAAAATGGTATATCTATTTATTATTATCATATCTGCATTCATTATTTATGTTACATACAATCAAATAAGAGTAATATATTATCGAAATTTCAAATCATTTGATAAAGAAATAGAAGAGTTTTTAAAATCTAACAATTATGAATTTATAGAAAAGAGAAAACCTAATAAACAAGATTGGAAAAATAGTCCTTTTAAGAAACCATCGAATTTTGAAGTTAGTCTTTCTGTAATTAAAATTAATGGTCTTCCTGTGACTTGGACAGACTTGAAATACAAAGTAATTATCGGAAAAAATAAAAATAACACAAAGAAAATTTGGTTAGAAGTTAAAACAACATATTTCCAAAAACCGAAATTAAAATTTGACTTTAATTGAAAAATAAAAAACGTGTTACAACACCGTACAAAATTAATTGCTTGGTAATCGCCTACTTGCGAAAGTCCTCGCGGAATTTCTTGGTCGGTAATTATTTACTAAATTCGTTGCTTGAAACACGCAACAAAGCATATACAAAAATGTAGTACGTACGCTAAAAAATCAGAACGTTAAAATTTGAAAAATGAGTAAAACAAAAATATATACAACTCGAAAACTTGAAAAAATAACGAAAGAATTTATATCTGAAAAGGATACAAACGGTAATGAATATTTAGGGGACTGGACTTCCACTCTATTTTATGTAAGTAATAAGAAATGCTGGTTATTAATCAATAAAATGACAAAATATCTTCTAATTTTACCAAATATAAAAAAGACAGATTTAAAAAACATCTCTTCTATTTTCAAAGAAAATTTTTATACCCAACTAACTTTTGACGGAATTATAATCAAATATGAATTGGTGGAGAAAATAATCGGTGAAATAAAATTGTACGAAACAAATAATGACAGAAGCACTAATGGCTCTTTAAATAATTGTTTGCTATTTCTTGAAGATTGGAAATATGAATTCGGAGATTATGATAATATGAACTTTAGGGATTTAAATGGCAGACTGAACAGTTCTCCAAATAAAATGCTAAAATGGAAATATCCAAAAGAGAAAATGAACGAAATGATAAAAACTTACGAAGAACAGTCTAATTAAGAAAAAGATTACGTTTAAACTGTG
>JBLHGY010000140.1:0-5052 GCA_047616665.1 Polaribacter sp. | reverse complement strand
TTAATAAAGAAAGAGGACTCGTACGTGCACTGGAGCTTGAAATCTAAAACACGTTATAGTTCTCCTCTTTCTTTTCTAAAGATATTAATATAAATTATAATACAAACTAAAGAAACACGTTGGCAACAATATGAAAACCGAAAACATTGATATTTAAAACAACATTTTTAATAGCATTCTTTTTTTGTCTTTTTACAACTTTTGGACAGCAAAAAATAAGCGGTCGAGTGATTGCAGAAGATTTAGAAATTGGAATGGGAATAAGAATTTTTGATAAGGACACAACTGAAATTGGTAAAACCGATTTTAATGGTTACTTCAAAATTGAATTACAAAAAAACTATGAAAAATTAATTTTTGCTGGACTTGGTTACGAATGGACTAAAATTAAAGTTCCAGTAAATTGTGAAAACTTGGAAATAATTTTATTACACGAAGTTCTTTATCATTATAAATCTAACAGAAAAATTGACCGAGTTCGAGAAAAGAGATTTAATAAAATACCTGAATTACATTTACAAGCTTATAAAAAAGGTCTGTTCAAAACCGAAAAACCTTGTTTCAATCAGAAATTTGAGCCAAATAGGCCAGATTTAGATAGAATAAAATTAGAGCTGAAAGAGTTTAGAAAAGCAAATAAAAAAGAATTTAATGAATTAAATATTGGAGATGCTATAAAAATTCCTTTTGGAATAGACAAATCAGAAAACGAAAATGAAGTTAGAACATATTATTCGCCCTGTGAGAATTGTACTGAAAAAGACTATGATTTTGTTATAGAAGGAAAAATCATTCAGAAACATAAAAAAAAATTGACTCTCGAAATTTTAATAACTAAAATGAAAGACTATGAATATTTGAAATATAGAGGGAAAAAATTAAAAATCAATAGTAGATTTAAATACGAAATGAAATATTATGAAGTGATAATTGAATAAATACTGTTGCCAACACCGTGTATAATTAATTGCTTTGGCAAGTGCTTATTTGGGAAATTCCTTCGGAATTTTCTCTGGCACGTATTTGTTTACTAATTTAGGTGCTTAAACACGCCACTAACCATACACAAAGACGTTAGGCAACATTAAAAAAAAATCTCGAATGGCATTAAACAGAGGAACAAGTTTTGACAATATTTTTGATTTAATCGAGAGAGATTTGGCTGAAATTCAAATTAAAGAAACTATTGCGAAAGACAAATGTATAATATGGGATTTGCTTGATACTGACAAAGCGTATAACGGCTTTTTAATTTCAAAAAACTCAAAATCAACAACAATTTGCGAAATTTCCTTCCATAAATCGAGTAAAACTGAAAGATACCTACCAAGACTTTCCTTAAAAAGAATTGCAGTAAATGGAGAGATTCAATCAACCAAAAGCAAAGACAAAGTAACAATCAGAATTGATGAATCGGAAGATGCAATTAGATTTTGGAAATTCATAGGTTTTATTTACAATTATAAAGATTTGGTAGATGTAGGAGAATTCGAAAATTCTTTCAAAGTTGTTTCGAAAGATGCCTATGTTTTAGAATTTACGGAAAAAACTGAACTTGAAAAAATTCAAGATTTAACAGAATTAGTTGGTATTTCAGATTTAAACTACAACCAATTAAAAGCAATAACATTTGAAAATAGAAAGAAAAATTTGAGAGCGTTTTACTATCTATTAAAAAACGAGAATGATTCACAACAAAAGTATAGAGATAAATATAATGTTCAAAATGGAGAAGAACATATTTGGCATCACTTTCTTCAGAATAATGATTGGATTTTAGGTTTGAATGCTGATTTACGTTTTATTACTCAATTTTTAGATGAACAAAAAGTGGGAATGGAAAATTCTCAAGGAACCGAAAGTCCACAAGTAGACTTATTTGGAATTTCTGAATTCACAACACTTATAGAATTAAAACATAGCTCTACAAAATTTTTTAAAATAAATAAATCAAAAGGAAGAGCAAATACTTGGGACTTTACATCTGATTTTATTGAAGGTATAAGTCAATGTTTAGGTCAAAAGAATGAATTGGAAAATTCTTTCAAAGACAAAGTTTTTGTAAAAGATGATAATAAGAGATTACAGAAAGATGGAATTGAATCTGTCGACCCTAAATCTTTATTAATAATTGGGAATAAAAAAATAGAATTTCCAATTTTAGAGTTAGACAATACAAATATTTTAAAAAATAAAACATTAGAAAGATTTAGACGAAATAATAGAAATATTGATGTTTTAACTTTCGATGAGTTATTTGAAAGAGCATATCATATTGTTTACACAAAAAAATTAGGAAAAAACTGGTATTGGGTTGAAGAAAAAAAGATCTTTCCAGAATAAAAACGTTGCCTAACACCGTGTATAATTAATGGCTTGGTTATAGCCAATTTACGAAAGTCCTTGAAGACTTTCTACAATAGTTATTATTAACCACTTAACCGAGGGCCACAAACCATATACAACAAAGTAAACCTACTCCAACCTTTTATCTTTCGCTTCAATAAAATTTCTTTGCTCCAAATTTCTTAAAATTAACTCTATCTGTCTTTGATGGCTTCTAGCAGATTTCTGATGCTATTCTAAATCTTTTTTAGTCACAGGGTTTACAAGCAATGTTTTAAAAAAATCCTTTTTGTATTTTTCTTTTTTGGAGGTGGTTAAGCCTTTTTATTCAAAAAACAGGATGCTTTAAAATGTTAAAAAAATGTTAATTATAGTACTATGTAATACATAATACCTTTTTAAAGATATATATTTGCATAAGAAAGTACTAGACATTTAAAATTTATGAAACAAAACACACAAAACACCAATGCTTTTTTAATACATATTTCTGCCTTTGCAGGATTTGTATTTCCTTTTGGCCAAATTATTACTCCATTGATTGCTTGGCAAACCTTAAAAGACAGAAGTCCGTTTTTAGATGAACAAGGCAAAGAAGCTATAAATTTTAATTTAAGCTACACTTTATATGCTTTCATTTTATCCATTGCCTTCATTCCATTATTTTTTAGATCATTTTTTTCGAGTTTTAATAATTTTAATAACTTTCAATTGAATTTAGATTTAAGTACAAATAATCTACTTAATATAATGGGCCTTGGTTCTATTTTAGGAATACTTTACTTAGTAGGAATTTCATTGATACTTATAGCAGCATTCAAAGCAAAAGAAGGTGAAAATTACACCTACCCTTTTACTATAAAATTCATAAAATAATTTTCAAAATATGAAGATAGAAAACACAAAAGCACAAATGAGAAAAGGTGTTTTAGAGTATTGCATATTATCCATCTTAAAAAATGGTGATGCGTATACTTCTGAGATTCTCTCGACACTAAAAAGCGCAGAAATGATTGTGGTTGAAGGAACCATTTACCCCTTATTAACCCGCTTAAAAAATACTGGATTGTTAACCTACCGCTGGGAAGAATCTACCTCTGGCCCTCCAAGAAAATATTACGTTTTAACAGAAACCGGAAGCATGTTTATCAAAGAACTAGACAAAACATGGAGCAATTTAGTAACCGCAGTAAACCAAGTAATTAGCACAAAACCAACTTCAAATGAATAAAACAATAAATATTAATTTAGGTGGATTTTTCTTCCATATTGATGAAATAGCCTACCAAAAACTAAGAACATACTTAGCGTCTATCTCTAAGTCTTTAAGTGACGATGCACACGGGAAAAACGAAATTATTGCAGATATAGAAGCACGTATCAGCGAACTTCTATCAGAAAAAATTACAGATGCGAGACAAGTTGTAAGTGAAAGCGATATCGAAGACATTATTGTAATCATGGGACAACCAGAAGATTATACAGAGGCTGAAGAAGCATATTCAGATGCATCTTATTCTTATAAAAGAAATAGTGCTTCAGGAAAGAAACTATTTAGAGACGGAGATGATAAATTCTTAGGAGGTGTTGCCTCTGGTATTGCACATTATTTTAATATTGATACCATTTGGGTTCGTTTACTCTTTCTAGTAATAACCATAGCGGGCGTAGGAGCAGGATTTCTAGTGTACATTGCACTTTGGATTTTGTTACCAGAGGCAAAGACTACAGCAGAGAAATTGCAGATGGAGGGCGAACCTGTAAATATTGATAATATAGAGAAAAAGATACGTGAAGAATTTACAAACGTTTCAGAAAGTGTTAGAAATGCAGCAAACGAAGCATCAGAAAAAATTAAAGATGGTGCTAGTGAGTTTTCAGAAAAAATGGGGCAAACATTTTCCGCAAAGACTAACAAAAATAATGGTTTACAAGATTTTTTAAATGCAATAGGTAAAATTACCATGGTTTTCTTTAAGATTATTGGGAAGTTTATAGGAGTATTTTTTGTAATTTTTGGAGCAGCTGTTATTTTATCTCTAATTATTGGAGGGTTTTCTGTGGGAAGTTTAGAGTTTTTAAATATTGATGGAGGGTTTATTAATTACCCAGATTTTTTCTATGAAGCTACGCTCCCTATATGGTTGTTATCGCTTTCTCTATTTACCTTAATAGGAGTTCCGTTCTTAGTATTGTTAGTTTTAGGTCTTAGAATGTTGTCTAGTAACATTAAACAATTTAGTAAGATAACGGCTATCACACTTTTAACAATTTGGATTATGGCCCTTTTAACACTCCTATTTACGGGTGCAGAATTCGGAGCATCACATGCTAATTACGGCAAATCTATTAGCAATAACCAGCTAGATATAACTAAAAAAGATACGCTTGTTTTAAAAATGATAAATAACGATGTACTTTATTATCAAGAGAACTTAAAAAGAAGCGCTAGAAAACATGAAGTAGCAATAGATGGTAAACTTATGATGTACACCAATAATATTCGTTTAGATGTAAAAAAGAGCAATACAGAATATGCTTATTTTATTATTCAAAAAGAATCATACGGTCGCAGTCGCATAAAAGCAAGTAAAAATGCTGAGAAAATTAAATATGAATATACCATAAGAGACAATGAACTCGTTTTTGATGCTTTCTTCTTATCTGATTTAAAGAATATGTTTAAAGATGAAGAAATAGATATTA
>JBLHGY010000139.1:0-5058 GCA_047616665.1 Polaribacter sp. | reverse complement strand
AATTGAATTTGGTGCGCACTTGCATACCACACCAGACAAATGGCATGAAAAAGTGAATGCCGCTTTCAAAGCAGGTTGCAATCGTTTCGACGGAGCTATTAAAGGCTACGGCGGTTGCCCAATGGCAAAAGATGAATTAACGGGTAATATGCCAACAGAAAAATTACTCTCTTATTTTACAGAACAAAAAGCCTTTACAAACATAAAACCCATGAGTTTCGAAAGTGCTTACAACAAGGCCTTAGAAGTTTTCGATTAAGGTTACATTCATCTAACAGGGTTTGTTATTTTATAAAATCAAGAATTAGGCGGTTAATTTCTAAAGGTTTTTCTTCCTGAATAAAATGTTTTGCATCAATAATATGAATGTTCTTTTCATCAATATGCATTCCTTTTATCAGTTTTTCTTTTTGAGGCGCTATTTGCAACATCTTGTCATGCTTGCCCCAAATAATCGCAACCGGAATTTCTAAACTTTCGATTACATTTGTATTGTCTGGAAAAAGATTGCAAGTCTTACTAAAAAAGTAATACATTCCTTTTGTTTTTCCTTCTAATAGTGGTTTTTTGTAGCCTTCTATGGCTGTTTTAGTTAAGTTGTTTGCTACCAATCCGCTTTTAAATAAGCCCTTAAGAAGCAGGTTTGTTGTAACACCATTTCTATACAACCACATGCTAAATGTAGAAATAATGCCTTTTTTCATTTTAATAGGAGGATGAAATCCTTCTTCATAAACAATGGTATTCAGTAAAATTAATTTTGCTACACGCTTTTTATCTTGCTTTAGCAACTCCCAAGTCCAAAGGCCTCCAGCATCATGTGTAACGTGCGTCCACGTATTAATCTTTAAGTAATTCATTAATTCTAAAATTCTTTTTCCATGCTGTTTTGCGCTGTAGATATCGTAACCATCTGGGTTGGCACTACTTCCAAATCCAAGCATATCGGGTGCAATTACTCTATATCCATCACTTATAAGACCGTCAATCATTTTGCGATACAGCCAAGAAGATGTAGGGATACCATGTAGCAATAAAATTACTTTACCTTCTCCTTTGTCAATATATTTGAGAGTTCCATCAGAAGATAAAAAAGATTTTTGACTATTTCTAAAGTTAGCATACGTAAGAGTCGTGTTGTCTGTCATTTGATTATTTGATGCACAGCCAAAAAATAGAAATCCAAAAAGTAAGGTAGGGATACATTGTATTTTCTTCAATTTCATAATTTAATTGCTTTTATGGACGATAAAAATAGATAATTAAAGAAAACTATTTACTTTTATCAAAAATTAAATGCATAAATGAGATTCATAAAATTACTTGCCTACTTTTTTTCGATACTGTTGCTTGTTTCTTGTGCTTCAAAAAAACAAAATAAAAAAGATGATAGAAAAATAGACTTTACTTTTCTGCAACTGAATGATGTCTATGAAATTGCCCCAATACAAGGTGGTGCTTTTGGCGGAATGGCAAGGGTAGAAACGGTACATAAAGATTTACTGAAAGAAAACAAGAACACGATGCTTTTTATGGCAGGAGATTTTCTGAATCCATCTTTAATAGGAACTTTAAAAGTAGGGGGTGAGCGTGTAAAGGGAAAACAAATGGTAGAATTAATGAATGCTATGAACTTTGATTTGGTAGCTTTTGGAAATCATGAGTTTGATGTTTCTAAAGATGCTCTTCAAAAAAGACTGAATGAAAGTAATTTTCCGTGGATTTCTGCCAATGTAAAATTAAAGACAAAAGATACGGTGAGTTCTTTTTACAAAGAAAGAAAGGGCAAAAAACAACCGGTACATAAAACCTTTGTAAAAGAGTTTACAGATGCAGACGGCACTAAAATAAAAATAGGGTTTATAAGTGTTTGTATACCATCTAACCCTAAAGATCATGTGGAGTACGGAAATATGTTTGCAGAAGCAAAAGCGTCTTATGAAGCTTTAAAAGACCATGTAGACGTAGTCTTTGGATTGACCCACGTAAAATTAGCTAATGATAAAAAAATTGCAAAGTTGTTACCTAACTTGCCTTTAATTATGGGCGGACATGAACACGAAAATAGTATTAATTTTGTGGGTAATGTGCAGATTTCTAAAGCAGATGCTAATGCTAAAACGGTTTTTGTGCATCGAATTTCTTATGATAAAAAAACGAAGAAGACTTTGGTAACTTCAGAATTAAAAGAAATTAATACCGCTATTAAAGAGGATAAAAAAGTAGCTGCTATTGTAACGAAATGGCAAGATATCTTAAATACAAAGTTAAAAGATATTATTAGCAATCCTGCTGAAGTTATTTACACTGCAAATATTCCTTTAGACGGTCGAGACGCACCTATTAGAAGTACACAAACTAACTTAGGTTTAGTTATCACAAAAGCAATGTCTTTTGGGTTTAATGATGCCGTAGATGCCGCTCTTGTAAATGGTGGCTCTATTAGGATAGATGATCAATTAAGTGATGCCATTACTGCAGTAGATATTTTTAGAGTATTGCCTTATGGAGGTGCTGTTTTAAAAGTAGATATTACAGGACGCCTGCTTAAACGGGTTTTACAATATGGAAAACTAGCAGAAGGCACAGGTGCTTATTTACAAAGATACAATGCTGTTTTGGTCGATAAGGTTTGGTATATTAGAGGGAAATCATTAAATGAAGCTAAGACCTATACCGTTGCTTTCTCAGAGTACTTATTAAAGGGCTTCGACATTCCTTTTTTATCAGACAAAAGTGCGGGTGTTTTAAAGATTTATAAACCTTTAGGAAAAGAGTTGTCTACAGATATTAGAAAAGTAGTAATTGCCTACTTAAAATTAGAGACAAAAAAGCGCGTATTGAAATAAAAGGATTGCTCAATAAATGCAACAAAGTTTAACGAATACTGCACTAGAGGTGTAACTTGCTCTAGGTAATTTTTTAAAGGATACATTAAACTATTAGTTGCTTGAAAGTAAGCCCATAAAGATGAGAATCTGCAGTTTAAAATTACGCTACTCTTAGAGATGCTATCTAAAAATTATAGATTTAATGTAGGATTCTGATTGCAGCCATTAGCGTTCTAATCTCTTATTTATTTTCTTACTTTTTCTTCAAAATCAAAGGCATCAAGGTTCGGTTGCTTTGTTTTAATTTGAAGCATAAAAAAATATTCAATTATTCCAAACAACCTTGTGTATTTAAATTAGGCTAAACTAATTTTTACCAATGGTTTGATTTCCTATTTTTAGGATGTTAGAATATTTTAAAGAAAAGTATTGTGCACTTTACATTGCCTGAGATACTATTAATTAATAGACTATTTTTTTTATAATTTGGATTGAAATAGATTTTAAGCACCTATTTTCTCAAATAAAGGAGCTATTTAACTTCATTTTTTGATTGTTTTTTGATGGTTTATTGAAGTATTTTGATTCATTATTTTGATTTAACGTTTTTATGAAAGACCTAAGTAATTGTAAATGAAGTTTTTGTTAATTATTTTTAATATTATTTTAATTTATTCTAAATAAGCTTTGTTAGAAGTAGAAAGGAGTATTATATTTGCACAAAATTAAATATTATTTTTAATCAATCTAAATAAAATTAAAATGAGAAAAGTACTTTTATCTATCGGCTGTGTTGTTTCACTTATGGCATGTACAGAAACAGATCCAGAACCACAAATTATAGAAACGGTTGCCCCAGCAACGTATTCATTTGAACGCTCAGGAGCTTCTTCTGTAAGTTTTGGCGGACAAACAACAAGAATTGAAATGGGAGGAGAATTCGTTTCAGCACTTAAAAGCACTTCTGAAACTGTTGCTAGTTTAAATGCAAAGTTTGCGCATACTGCAGGAGCAAATAACTTTTCTGATGCAGATTTAAATGCTTCTTCAAAAAGTGTTCGAAGTAAAGTTGCGGCTTCAACAGATTTTTACGCAAGTAATACTACAGATGCAGCAGCTATAAAAGCAGATTTTGATTCTTGGATTGAAGCACAAGTAACTGAAGTTTTTCCTATGTGGGATATGGATGCTTCTGCAGGAAATGCAGGTCAAATTCAAGAAGCAGGTGGTGGTTCAATAAGATATGTAAGTGCAAAAGGAATTGAATACAATCAATTGATTAATAAAGGATTGATTGGTGCATTAATGGTAGATCAAATTTTAAACAATTATTTGAGTCCGGCTGTTTTAGATGCTGCAAGCAATGTTGCTGATAATGATGTAGAATCTTTAAATGATGGTAAAAATTACACGACTATGGAGCACAAATGGGATGAAGCTTTTGGTTATTTATATGGAAAAGAAGCAGATATTACAGCACCAACTTTAAACAATGATAGTTTTTTAAACAAATATTTAAGCAGAGTAGAGGGCGATGCTGATTTTGCAGGTATTGCAGAGGAAATTTACAATGCTTTTAAATTAGGAAGGGCTGCAATTGTTGCAAAAGATTATACTACAAGAAATGTACAAGCAGAGATTTTAAGAGAAAAAATATCTGAAATCGTTGGTATTAGAGCAGTATACTATTTACAACAAGGTAAAAATAACTTACCAACAGATAAAGGTGGTGCTTTTCACGATTTATCTGAAGGAATTGGTTTTATATACAGCTTACAGTTTACTAGAATGCCAAATTCAACAGCGTCTTATTTTACAAAGGCAGAAGTAGACGAATTTATGGCAACGTTACAAAATGGTAATGGTTTTTGGGATCTTTCTTCAGAAACTTTAGATGAAATGTCTGCTACTATTGCAGCAAAATTTAATTTTACACTTGCACAAGCAGGTAGTTAAATAAATAGTATAATTAATTGACCAAAAGTAATCTTAACTGCTTGCTTTTGGTTATTTTTGTATTCTTATTAAGATTCAATAGAAATAATATGTTTAGAAGATTTTTACTCCTTTTTATATCAATAGTTACTTTACATGCCTGTTCTTCATCTGAAGAAATAGTACCTACAATAACCGATAGTTTTGATAGAAACGCACTATTAGTAAATATTGCAGACAACATCATTATTCCGGCTTATGAAGATTTTAGCTCCAAAATGGGAGCATTAAA
>JBLHGY010000138.1:0-5070 GCA_047616665.1 Polaribacter sp. | reverse complement strand
TTATAAAACCACTTTGTTCGCCACCCAATAAATCTCCTGCACCACGAATTTCTAAATCTTTCATAGCAATATTAATTCCGCTTCCTAAGTCAGAAAACAACACCAATGCCTCAATACGTTTTCTGGCGTCATCTGTCATCATATGATAAGGTGGGGTAATAAAGTAACAGAATGCTTTCTTATTAGATCTACCAACTCTACCTCGCATTTGATGTAAGTCAGACAATCCGAAGTTATTGGCATTGTTAATGAAAATGGTATTGGCATTTGGCACATCTAATCCGCTTTCTACAATGGTAGTAGAAACTAAAACATCAAAATCGTTATTCATAAAACCGAGCATTAACCCCTCGAGTTTTTTACCTTCCATTTGTCCATGACCAACGCCTACTTTTGCGTAGGGCACTAATCTTTGTATTAATCCAGCAACCTCTTTAATGTTTTCAATTCTATTATGAATAAAGAAAACTTGCCCACCGCGTGAAATTTCATAAGAAATTGCATCTCTAATAGTTTCCTCAGAAAAACGAATTACATTACTTTCTATCGGGTGTCTGTTTGGTGGTGGTGTTTTTATAATTGATAAATCTCTTGCCGCCATTAAGCTAAATTGCAGCGTTCTAGGAATAGGAGTAGCAGTTAGGGTTAGAGTGTCTACATTTTCTTTTAAGGTTTTTAATTTATCTTTAACAGCAACCCCAAATTTTTGCTCTTCATCAATAATTAAAAGCCCTAGGTTTTTAAATTCTAAACGTTTATTTGTTAACTGATGGGTACCAATAATAATGTCTACAGACCCATCATTTACACCACTAATAGCCTCTGTTTTTTGCTTCGCAGTTCTAAACCTATTCAAGTAATCTATCCTTACAGGAAAATCTTTTAAACGTTCTGTAAATGTTTTATAATGCTGAAAAGCCAAGATAGTTGTAGGAACTAAAATAGCTACTTGTTTGCCATTATCTACTGCTTTAAAAGCGGCTCTAATTGCAACTTCTGTTTTACCAAAACCAACATCACCACAAACCAAACGATCCATAGGTTGCTCTTTTTCCATATCATTCTTTACATCCTGTGTAGATTTAAATTGATCTGGTGTATCTTCATATATAAAACTTCCCTCTAGTTCATGTTGTATGTGTGTGTCTGGTCCAAAAGCAAAGCCTTTTTGAAGCTTTCTTTTTGCATATAATTGAATTAAGTTAAATGCAACATGCTTAACTCTTGCTTTTGTTTTTTGCTTAATTTTTTTCCAAGCACCAGAACCTAATTTGTAAATTTTTGGAGTTTTTCCGTCTTTTCCGTTGAATTTAGAAATCTTGTGAAGCGAGTGAATACTTACATACAAAATATCTCTTTCTCCATAGACAAGCTTAATGGCTTCTTGCTTTTTACCTTGAACATCAATTTTCTGTAAACCTCCAAATTTTCCAATTCCATGATCCATGTGGGTCACATAATCTCCAATCTCTAATTTATTTAGTTCTTGAATAGTAATCGCTTGCTTTTTTGCGTAGCCATTTTTTAAGCGAAATTTATGATAGCGTTCAAAAATTTGATGATCTGTATAACAAACCAATCTATTTTCTACATCTACAAAGCCTTGATATAATGGGAAAACAACAGTTTCATAATGTACTTCTTGTTTAGAATCGTCAAAAATATCCCGAAAACGTTGCGCTTGTTGTTCGTTTGCACAGAAAATATAGTTTGTAAAACCACCTTTATGATATTCTGTTAAATTTTCAATGAGTAAATTAAATTGTTTGTTAAAAGAAGGTTGCGGAAGGGTATTGAATTTAATCTCTCGTATTTCTTTAGTCTCAACTTTAGCAGACATTTCCACGAGAGTGAATTCTTGCAACTGGTCTTTAATAAAATTTCCATTACAAAATAATTCACTTGGCGCTGCGTGTTTAATTTCTTTAGAAAGATCCTTAAAAGCTTCGGATGCTTTTTCGAAGTATTTATCTAGATTACCAGTTAATAGACTGGTGTTTTTTGTAAAAATTATTGTTTCAGATGAAATATATTTTAAGAAACTTTCTCTGTGCTCTTGTAAGGTTTTGTTTTCTACATTAGGAATAATAGCTGCTTTTTTCAACTTCTCTGTTGAGAGTTGTGTAGCCACGTCAAAACTTCTAATACTATCAATTTCATCGCCAAAAAACTCAATTCGGTAAGGTTCATCATTAGAAAAAGAAAAAACATCTATAATTCCACCTCGAACAGAAAAGTCTCCTGGTTCTGTAACAAAATCTACCCGTTTAAACTTATATTCAAACAAAATTTCATTTACAAAATCTAAAGATAAGTTTTCGCCAACTGTAACTTTTAAAGTGTTTTTCTCGAGTTCTTTTTTAGTAACAACTTTTTCAAATAATGCTGCCGGATACGTTACAATAATTGCTGGTTTTTGTTTAGAATTTATGCTATTTAAAACCTCCGATCTTAATAATATATTTGCATTATCTGTCTCTTCAATTTGATAAGGTCTTCTGTAAGAACCTGGATAAAAAAGCACATTTTTTTCTCCTAATAACTGCTCTAAATCATTCAAATAATAAGCAGCTTCTTCTTTATCATTAAAGACTAAGAGGTAGGGTTTTTCTGATTTCTTAAAAGTTTCTGAAATCGTAAAAGACAATGAAGATCCTACCAAATTCGATATTTGAAAATGGTTTTTTTCTTTTTGTAGCTGTGTAATTATCTGCGCAACATTCGCAGATATTTGATATTGATTTACAATGTTCTGGATACTCAACGGAATATTTTTTTGTAAATATAATTCTTTTGAATACTATAGGGACTAACTATTTTTTAGAATAATTAGTCAATCTTTATAACATTGGATTTAATGTTATAAAGCAAGGTTTAAAATATTATAAACTAGACGTTATTTGTTCTTTTAGTGGTGTATTTCAAAGTATTGATTTAAGCCCAATCTCTGTGAATTATATAGACTGTCTTAAAGACATTACAACTCAAATTAATGATTGTACTTTGATTGGAAACCATGGTTATTTATCAGTAAAAATTCAGTTAAACTTATTTAGAACTTGCAATATAGAATTGAATATTCCTATCAGAAACAATCAAAGAAACAACAAAAAAACCTTATATTTTTTAATAAAAAAAGAAAACTAATAAAAATTTTATTCTCCCAACTTTGGGCCTAATTTATGATTAGACGCAATTACGCAAAGCCTTTTGATGGTTTCAAAACTAGAGTATTGTTAATGGCAACATCATTAACAACAATTCAATACATCAATGAGTTTATTTTTAATGGGAATATCAATACTATTAAAATTAGTATCATTTAAATGCACAATAAGTACAATTACTTTTTTGTAACTAAATATTCTATTTTTAGGCGTATTTATAAGGCTGTTTATAATAAGTAGTTTATATAATTGAGAAAATATTGTTGCTGTAAAAAATCAGAAACAATAAAAATAGAAAATAGTTACCAAATTCAGAGTTTTTAATTAGGTGTTTTTTTTGCTAAATTTAGTTTTAAAATATATAGTTTAAGTTTTGGAACAATATTTTAAATATTATGTGTTAGTTAATTTTTGTGTGGTTGTTATAGATTTAAAGTAAATACTCATATAAGAATAAGTCTCAAAAAAAAGAATTGACTTATAAAGTTATAAAAACATTTTTTATTATTATATTGTCGCTATATTTATTTATAATAATCACTAAAATAAAAACATTTTTAGAATTAATTCTAAAACAAACCTTCTAAATCCCCTCAAAAAATGAAAAACGTAATAGCATCGGTAACTTTTATTTTATTTTTTTTTATAGCTGAAAAAAATCAAGCACAAGAAATATGGACAGTTGAATTAGGATCTTCCTTAGTTCAATACAAAAAAAAATATACTAATAGAATTGGTGATTGGCATGTATATCAGTTTCCTAGAATTACCGTTACAAGAAAAATAGGAGAAAAGTTTGCTATTTCTGGATCGACTTCTTATAGTTTTTCAGGTACTTTGGGACCGGTAACAAATGATGTTAATTATTTCTACTTAGGTGTTTCTTCAAGATACGAATTATATAAATCTTTATTATTCAATCCCTATGCTTCTGCAGGACTTAATTTTGTAAGTCATAAGATAGCTAACAAGGTAGGTTTAAATGTAGGAATAGGAAATACTCTATGGGTTTCAGAAAATATGGCTATTAATACTCAAGTATCCTATAATATTTCTGATAAAATTCTTTCACATATACAATATTCAATTGGCTTTGTTGTGGATACAGATTTATTTATTGATTTTGGATGGTAAAAAGAGATAGTGGAGTCCTAGACAATAATTTTGTATTTGTAGTGTCTTCAATTAAATAGTATTACTTCATTTTTAACGTACACTTCAAGTATTTAAAATATTAGTTTGTTATGAATTCTTATGTTTCATAAAAGAATTCATAACAAATTAGTAAAATTCTAGGTAGATTTTTTTTGCTAATATACAGTCAGATTAAAATTAGCTAATTCATTCTTCTAATACTTAAATAAATTTACACTTTATTTAATTTCAAAAATTTATTTAAAATAGAATTCATTTTTGATGAGTTAATAAAACTATTAGCTTGTAAATCTATTTCAAATTTAGAGTTTAAAATTGTAGTTGTCAGATATGCAATTCTTCCATTTTTTGCTGCTAATTCATTTGCCAACTCATGAATTCCTGTTTTTGTTCCTGTAGGTTTATAGAGAAATTTTTTACACAAAAAAGTAAAGTCTTTTTTTTCTTCACCATTTAATTTTACAAAGTAAAAGTTATCATTTAATAGTTTTATAACTTCTGTGTTTCTAAAAGTTGTTTTTTTCATTCCATGACAAATTTTACACCAATGCCTCAATACGTTTTCTGGCATCATCTGTCATCATATGATAAGGTGGCGTAATAAAGTAACAGAATGCTTTTTTATTAGATCTACCAACTCTACCTCGCATTTGATGTAAGTCAGACAATCCGAAGTTATTGGCATTGTTAATGAAAATGGTATTGGCATTTGGCACATCTAATCCGCTTTCTACAATGGTAGTAGAAA
>JBLHGY010000137.1:0-5178 GCA_047616665.1 Polaribacter sp. | reverse complement strand
TATTGTCTTCAAAAAAAGTGAGTGCATCATAAAACACTTTTTCATGTGCTTCAAAATATTGTAAAGATGCTGCACCATTAGAAATTTTATACAATAATGCAGGGTTGCCAATAGACAAAGCAAAATAATCTGCACCATTATAAGCAAAGCTTCGAAAATGAGGAATAATACTGTCTTGATATCTGATTTTTAAAGTATGCCAGAATTTACCATTATCTGTAGTAAAACCAATAGTGCCGTTAGAGGCTGCATAAGACATGCTTTTGTGATCTTTTACAACCATTGTTCTAATGCTAGAACTGTCTATTTTAATTGATTTAATAGTTACTTTTTCTATATTTCTTGGCTGGTATTCTTGGGTACATCGAATTAAAAAAAGGAAAGTGAAAATAAGTAGGAATATTCTTTTCATTTTTAATATTTTTATACCACTAAAGTAATCAAATCATACTACAAAATGAAAAAAGCATTGGTAATTTCTGGAGGTGGAAGTAAGGGCGCATTTGCAGGCGGTGTTGCGCAGTATCTCATGCAAAATAAAAATAAAAAATATGATTTATTTATAGGAACTTCTACGGGAAGTTTAATGGTTTCTCATTTAGCACTAGGAATGTTGGCCGAACTAAAAGAGATATATACCAATGTAAACCAGAAAACTATTTTTAGTAACAATCCTTTTAAGATTAAAAAAATTGCGGGAGAAAAAGTAATAAGCATCAATCATTTAAATACGTTTTGGAACTTTTTAAACGGTAGAAAAACGTTTGGAGAAAGTAAAAATCTACGCGCATTAATTAAAAGAGAGGTTACTAGAGAAATGTATCATAAAATTAAAGCTACACATAAAGAGGTGGTTGTCACGGTTTCTAATTTAACAGCCAATCAAATAGAATATAAATCTATAAACGATTGTACTTATGAAGATTTTTGTGATTGGATTTGGGGTTCTTGCAATTATGTGCCATTTATGAGTTTGTTAGAAAAAGATCATTGCCAATATGCAGACGGTGGTTTTGGTTCTTTAATTCCCATTAGAGAAGCCATCTTAAGAGGTGCAACAGAAATTGATGCTATTATTCTAGAAACAGAAGTTACGCAGTTTAACAGGTTGCCTGCTTCCAATCCGTTTTCTTTGTTATTTGATGTGTTTGATTTTATGCTAACCCACGTAGAAAGACACAATATTACGATTGGCAAACTAGCAGCGTCTAATAAAGATATAAAACTAAATTTATATTATACACCTACTGTTTTAACTGTAAATTCTTTGGTTTTTGATAAAAAATTAATGAAAAAATGGTGGAAATCTGGTTTTAAATATGCCAAGTCTAAAGATGAAGAAATAATGAGTGAGTTTAGACCCGATGTTCTTACCGATAAAGAAATGTAAGAAGCAAATTTAGGTACATGAAATTTAATTTCACTAAAAAAATCTAGCACATGCTAAATTTTTTTAGTGAAACGATGTTATTTCCGTAGTTCTTCAATATACATTTCTTGACTAAAAAGCGCTTCAGATTTAGAATTCATAAGTGGTTTATCTTTAAAGGAGAAATTTTGAGAGGTGTTAGACTTAAGACCAGCTATTATAGAAGTAATTGCTTTATTTAATAAAGGATCTGTCTTAAAACCTAAGACACCCAAATCAATAATACCATCTTCTCTGCCAAAGTTTTCGGGTAAATAATGGTCTGCTATATAACCATCTGGATTGTTTTCTGAGTTTGCGTTTTTAATTTCTAACACAATAGGTTGGATTGCATAGGTGTGGTTTGCGTTTAAATTAGCCCCGTTTCTGCCATAAGTATCAGAATCATATAAAGTTACAGAGCCTACTTGTTTTCCTACTGTTTTTGTACCTACCAATCGTACATCAATATAAGGCCTCATGCCGTTTATGATTAATTCTGAAGCGGATGCAGTAGCTGCTGTAATGATAAAATAAACTTTCTGCAAAGACAAACTATTTATAGGTTCATCTAAAAGAATTGTTCCGTTACTGTCTGTATTTAAAATTTGATTTGTAAAATTATTTAAGAAATATTCTGGAGCTGTTGCATTCATAACTTTTTCGTTCCATAATTCTTGAGAAAATAATTTACCTGTATTTGTTCCGTTAATCATGCTTGCTAAATAGGTTGCTGTTCGAACACTTCCACCGCCATTGTAACGCAGGTCTATAATTAAATCGGTAATATTATTATCCTTAAAATATCCAAATGAAGCATTTAACTGTCCATCAAAAGAATTTGCAAATTGGTTGTACAATAGGTATCCAATTTTCTTACTACCTTCATTAAAAACCTTTGTAATAGCAACAGGGTTTTCTTGCAATTGTTCTTTGGATAAATTAATTTCTGTTCCATTTAAAATGGGATCTCCAGCATTAAAATCGGCTAATTTTAGCGTGTAATTAATACTAGTTGCGTTTGTTAATAAATCTCTATAATTCGAAACCGTAATTTGAGTGTTGTTAATTCCACTAAAAACCATTCCTCTTAAAACGCCTTTTTTTTCTGCATCTGAACCAGGAATCACGTAATATACAACACCATAAACATTATTTGAATTTGTTTGGTTGGTGTATAAATTAAATTCCATTCCGTTACTTAATCGAATGCCTTGAAATGCATTTTCTAAAGCTACATAATCATCAACAATCCAAGAAAAACGGTCTACTATTCCTGGTTGAAAACGAACCGATTCAAAAATATCTTCTGGTGTTGCAAAGCTAGCACTAAAGTTATTTATTTCAGCTTGATTAGAAAAACGTCTGTCTCCTAAATTTGGCACATCACTCTGCCAATAATAATAAGCATTCATACCTTTCCAAACAAAATCATTTATTTCTATGTCTGCAGGAATTGAACTAACTTCATTAGAACAATTTAAAAAGGAAGATATAATGAGTAGGCTTGCGCAAATTTTTATAATTTCTTTCATATAAGGGAACCTATTTAATTTAAAACGAACGTAATATAAAAAGAATTAGTATTATTTTTATGCATTTGTGTAACAAATTAAATTGTTACTCGTCATAATGTTGTAAATCTATTAATTTTAACATAGAAATTAAAGAAATACAAACTAAGAAACGCGAATGAAACAAGCAGACTTTTTAAAAGTTGTTCTACCATTTAAAGATAAGGTGTTTAGATTGGCAAAAAGATTGTTAGTTTCTACCGAAGAGGCCGAAGATGCTACACAAGAATTACTTTTTAAATTATGGAAAAGTAAAGAAAAAATAGCTAGTTATAAGAATGTTGAAGCTTTTGCAATGACAATGACCAAGAATTATTGTTATGACAGGTTAAAATCTAAGCAAGCAAATAATTTAACGCTAGTACACAGTAATTATAAAGAAAATGAAACGTCTTTAGATAAAAAACTTGAATATCAAGATAGTGTAAACCAAGTACATTTATTGATAGAAAAGCTACCAGAACATCAAAAAATTATTATTCAATTAAGAGATATTGAACAATATGATTTTGAAGAGATTTGTATAATGGTAGATATGAAGCCAACAGCAGTAAGGGTAGCATTATCTAGAGCAAGAAAAAAAATAAGAGAACAATTAACTAAAAATCACAACTATGGAGTTAGCTAACATAGAAGAATTAGTAGAAAAATATCTAGATGCAACTACTACTTTGCAAGAAGAAGCAACCTTAAAAAAATATTTTACAGGAGATAATGTGGCAATACACTTGCAAGAATATACATCTCTATTTAATTATTTTGCTATTGCAAAAGAAGAACAGTTTAAAAAAACCATAAATTTAGCCACCAAGAAAAGTAAAAAGAGAAACTCACCTTGGTTCTCCGCAGCTGCAGCTGTAGCTTTACTAGTTGGTCTATTTTTTGGCAAGCAACAATACGATGAAAATGAGCAAAGAAAAGAAGCGCAAAGAATATATGTGCAAGTAAGTAAAGGTTTAACGTTGTTATCTTCAAACTTAAAAAAAGGAGAACAAGCTGTAGCTGTTTTATATGCGTATGAAAACACCATAAATAAAAAATTAAAATAAACCAAGTAAAAAATTAGTAAACCAAGTAAATTTAAAGATTATGAAAAAAATAATTCTATTAATAGCATTAACAGTTACTTCGATGGTAACAAGTGCACAATCTTTCTTCGATGCTTTAGAGGATATGGATGGCGTAGACATGGTGGTTGTGAACAAGGATATGTTTGAGCTTTTATCAAAATTTAATCCTGATAAAATGAAAGACAATGAGGCAATGCAAATCTTTGCTATGATTAATGATTTGAAGAGCTTCAAAATGTTTTCTACAGATGACAGTTTTATTGCCGATAAAATGGAAGTAATGACAAATACAGCTATAAAAAAACACAATTTAACAGAGCTAATGCGCATTAAAGAAGATGATTCTAGAATAAAAATCTATGTAAAAGCTACAAAAAACAAAGAATACGTAAGTGAAGTTTTAATGTTTATTAAAGGAATTGATAAGCAGACAAAAGGAATCTCTAAATCGATGATTATTTCTTTAACAGGTACTATAGATATTAATAAAATGTCTGATTTAGCAGATACGTTTACACAAAATTAATCCATAATCATATGGAAAAGTTGGTGTTATTAAATGCCGCTTTTCCTCTAAAAGAATACCAATGAAAACAACAACAGTATTATCTTCTATAATTTTATTGGTACTATTTACCTGTTCTTGTAAAAATGAAAAATCTTTGCAAAGTTATTTGGTAGATACTAGCGGTAAAGAAGGCTTTTATACCGGAGATTTACCAGTAAGTTCAATACTTTCTGCAAAAGCCGATGTTTCGGACGAAATAAAAGAAACGATAAAAAGTATAAAAAAAATAAATTTTGTCTTCTTACCTAAAACCGCCGATAATACTCTTACTTATGAGGTGGAAAAAGAAAAGCTTACCACTATTTTTAAAAGAAATGAAGCTTACAAAAGCTTAATGTCTGTGAAAGTAAAAGGAATGAATGTAAACATGTATTATTCTGGAGACACAGAAAATATAGCGGAAGTAATTGCTTTTGGTTATGGCGAAAATACTGGAGTAGGTGTTGCTCGATTGTTAGGTAAAAAGATGAATCCCTTAAAAATTATTGAAACTTTAAGTAGTATGGATTTTGACGCAAATAACCCCGATTTAAAACAATTTTCAAAAATATTTACCAA
>JBLHGY010000136.1:0-5185 GCA_047616665.1 Polaribacter sp. | reverse complement strand
GCATCTTTGTACCAATGACAGGAATCGTATATAAATCTACAGGAAGTTGGTATCAAGTAAAAACTGATGACGGTAAATTTCATCAATGTAGAATAAAAGGAAAATTCAGAATAAAAGACATTAAAAGTACCAACCCTATTGCGGTTGGTGATAAAGTTGTTTTCGATTTAGAAAAGAATGGAGATGAAGAAAGAGGTGTTATTAAAACAATTTTAGATAGAGAGAACTACATCGTTAGAAAATCTGTAAATCTATCGAAGCAAATTCATATTATAGCTTCTAATATAGATCAGGTTTTTTTATTGATTACCATTAACAATCCGCCAACCTTTGCAACGTTTATAGATCGTTTTTTAGTTTCTGCAAGAGCGTATAGAATAGAAACAATTTTGGTTTTTAATAAGATAGATTCTTATGCTTTAGAAGAGCGTGCAGAGATTTTATATCTAAAAGATATTTATGAAGCAATAGGGTATAGATGTGTAGAGGTTTCTGCTACTCAAAATAAGAATGTAGGTATTATTAAAGAAATAATGACAGGGAAAACCTCTATGTTTATTGGTCATTCGGGAGTTGGAAAATCTACTTTAGTAAATTCAATAGAGCCCTCATTAGACTTAAAAACAAAAGAAATTTCAGATCAGCACAATCAAGGAAAACACACCACAACATTTGCAGAAATGTTCGATTTAAGTTTTGATGCAAGAATTATAGATACGCCAGGAATTAAGGGTTTTGGAGTTGTAGATATCGATAAGTATGAGCTTGGGGATTATTTTCCAGAGTTCTTCGCTTTAAAACGAGATTGTAAGTTTAATAATTGCATGCATACAAAAGAACCACATTGTGCCGTTAAAGAGGCTTTAGAGGAAGATAGAGTTTCTTGGTCTCGGTATAAAAGTTACCTTCAGATTTTAAGTGGTGATGAAGAAAAAGAGCATTTTAGAACAGATATCTGGGACGAAGAAGACAATGACTAGCCTATGAAAATTGTAATTCAAAGAGTTTCTAAAGCAAGTGTAACAATTAATAAAAATAAAGTTGCAGAAATAAATAACGGACTTTTAATTTTGGTAGGTATTGTTGTTGAAGATGCTCAAGAGGATATTGATTTCTTGGTTCGAAAAATAGCAAATCTTCGTATTTTTAATGATGAAAACGGAGTGATGAATCATTCACTTTTAGAGACTAAAGGGGCGGTAATTGTTGTACCTCAGTTTACGCTGCAAGCTGCTACTAAAAAAGGAAATAGACCCAGTTATATAAAAGCAGCAAAACCAGAAATTGCAATTCCGTTGTATAAAAATTTTCTACAAACTTTAGAAAAAGAACTCCATAAGAAAGTACAAACTGGAGAATTTGGTGCAGATATGAAGGTGGAACTTTTAAATGACGGCCCTGTTACAATTATTATAGATTCTAAAAATAAAGAATAGTTTACATGGTTTTTTTTGATGTTCATACACATAAAAAATCTTCATTGGAATGCGTTTTTTCAATCGAAAACAAATACCCAAATGCTCTAGATTTTACACTTCCTTTTTCAATAGGAATACACCCTTGGTTTATAAATGAGAATACAATTGAAAAAGAACTTTTAATTATTGAAGAAAAACTACTACAAAAAAATTGTTTTGCGATAGGAGAGTGTGGTTTAGATAAAGTTATAGTGGTCGATTTTGAAATTCAAAAAAATGTTTTCAAAAAGCAGGTGCAACTTTCTGAGAAATATAAAAAACCAATGCTTATTCATTGTGTAAAAGCATTCCAAGAAATTATAGCATTTAAAAAAGAAATACAACCAACCCAAGTTTGGATTTTACATGGCTTTTGTAAGAATTTACAACTTGCTAAGAGTTTACTTAAAAACGGTATTATATTGTCTTTTGGTGCAGAAATTATCAATAATAAAAAATTACAAGAAGTTGTTTTAGAAATTCCATTGCCATTAATTTTATTAGAAACAGACACTGTTGAAATAGAAATTACAGCAATATATAATAAAGTTGCTGAGATTAAAAAGATGGAAGTTGTAGCAATTCAAAAAGAAATAAAACAAAATTTTAAAAATATTTTCATAAAATGAGTTGGTTAGAGCGTACAGAACTATTGGTGCAAAAAGAAGGTTTAGAAAAATTAAAAAATGCTAATATCTTAGTAGTTGGTTTAGGGGGTGTTGGTTCTTATGCAGCAGAATTTATAGCAAGAGCAGGAGTTGGAAAAATGACACTTGTAGATGGTGATGTTTTTGATGAAACTAATAAAAACAGACAATTGCCAGCCTTAGACTCTACCATTGGCAAATCTAAAGCAAAGGTATTAGCGGCACGTTTAAAAGATATAAATAAAGACATTGAATTAGTGGTTTTAGAGGAGTTTTTATCGCCAGACAGCGCTTATGAAATTGTATCTAAAGAGTTTGATTATGTTTTAGATTGTATAGACAGTATTACACCTAAAGTAAATTTAATAGTTGCTGCAAGAAGAAAGAAAGTCAAAATTATTTCATCTATGGGTGCTGGTGGAAAGTTAGATGCTACTAAAATTAAAATAAAAGACATTTCACAAACTAAAAACTGTAAAATGGCAAAGGTTTTGCGGAAACGGTTAAAAGAAAGAAAAGTAAATAAAGGGGTTAAAGCTGTGTACTCTGATGAAGTGCAGATCTCGGAAAGTATAAAAATGACGGATGGAAGAAATTTTAAAAAGTCATTTTATGGCACTATAAGTTATATGCCTGCTGCTTTTGGTTTGCAAGCGGCAGCGCACGTTATTAATTTTATCATAAAAAAGTGAATAATATTTTCCATGGAGAATAAAATGTTTGTATATTTGTCCTTAATAAGTATTAAACTAATAAATTTAAACTAATATGAAAAAATTAATTTTATCATTTGCATTAGTAGCATCCGTTTTAACTGCATGTAAAAGCGAAAAGAAAGACAAGGTAGCAGCTACAGAGGCTGTAGAAGTAGCAGTTGTTACAGAGTTAAATAACGTAGATGTTGCGAGTTCTGTAATTACTTGGAAAGGTACAAAGCCAGGTGGGGCTCATGACGGAACAATTGTATTAAAAGAAGGCTCATTAAACGTAGAAGCTGGAAAATTAACAGGTGGGTCTTTTGTAATAGACATGTCTTCTATTAAAAATTTAGATTTAGATGCAGGTGGTGCGGCAAAAATAGTTGGACATTTATCTGCTCCAGACTTTTTTGATGTTGCAACGTATGCAACCTCTAAATTTGTTATTACTAGTGTTGCAGACGTTGAGGGTAAATTGGCGGTAACAGGTAACTTAACGGTAAAAGATGTTACAAAAAGTATTACAATTCCTGCAATGTTAAGTACCACAGGAAATATTACTACTTTTAAAAGCGAAAAGTTTAATATTGACAGAGCAGAATTTAACGTAAAATATGCTTCTAAAAAATTCTTTGATAATTTAAAAGACAAGTTTATTGATGATTTGATTGAGCTTTCATTCACTGTAAATACAAAAGCATAAACTAGAAATATAACGCTTAAAATAACTAAAAACATGAAACTTAAGAAAGCAGCGAGACCTTGTGGATGTGGAAATACCCAAGACCCAAACGGAAATTGTGATGGATCACATGCAAACAAGTAGTAAAATATAAGTCATTATTTTTTTACTATTTAATAAAACCCAAAACTTTAAAGTTTTGGGTTTTATTTTTTTACATTGCAATGCTATTAAAAAAGACTACATGATTAAGAGACTCCTACTATCATTTTTCGTACTATTTTCCGTTTTCTGTTTTTCTCAAAAAAGAGAATATGCTTCACTTTTAATCCCTTCGGAATTAAAAGAAAACTCAAATGCAGTTGTTCGAAATAGTGCTATAGAAATTACAATTGAAGATATAGATAAAATGATTGTCTCTAAAACAGAGGTCGTTACGGTATTAAATAAATTAGGGATTGCAGATGCTAGGATTTTTGAAAGTTATGATAATGACACAAAAATAACCAACCTATCCGCTATAATTTATGATGCTTTTGGCAATCAAATAAAAAAGTATAAAGAAAGAGACTTCTTAGATGTAAGTGCTGTAAGTGGCGGAACATTATATTCAGACGCTAGAGTGAAATATATAGACTATACACCAATTTCATATCCGTATACTTTAGTCTTTAAATCTGAATATAAAACAGCTACAACCGGTTTTATTCCCTGGTGGTTTCCTGTAAATGGCTATTCTGTTTCTGTAGAAAAAAGCACCTATACTTTAAAAAATCCAAAAGGAATTTCTTGGAGAAAAAAGGAATCAAACTTTAGTGATTTTAATATTGAAAAAAATAATTCAGAAAAAACCTTAAAATATGTTTTAAAAAATCAGAAAGCTTACCAATATGAAAACAGTTCACTTTCACCGAGAGATTTTTTACCAATTATTAAAGTTGCTTTAAATAAATTTTATTTGAAAGGTATTTATGGTGAAGCGACCAATTGGGAAGAATTTGGAAAATGGATGCACAAATCGCTTCTACAAGGCAGAGATGTCATAGATGAAGTTACAAAAGCGAAAGTATTAGATTTAGTTAAAGAGGCTAAAAGTCTGGAAGAAAAAGCTAAAATTGTTTATCAATTCATGCAAAATAAAACACGTTATATAAGTGTGCAAGTTGGTATTGGTGGTTGGGAGCCTATTGCAGCAAAGCAAGTAGACAAAGTTGGTTATGGGGATTGCAAAGGCTTAACAAATTACACAAAAGCCTTATTAGATATTGCAGGTGTTACTTCTTATTATACGGTTGTTTATGCTGATGAAAAAAGAAATTTAGACAAGGATTTTTCTTCTATTCAAGGAAACCATGTTATTTTAAACATCCCAAATAAAGAAAAAGATATTTGGTTAGAATGTACCAATCAAACGATGCCTTTTGGGTTTTTAGGTGATTTTACAGATGATAGAGATGTTTTGGTGGTAATGCCAGAAGGCGGAGTTATAAAAAGAACAACCAGGTATAAAGACATAGAAAATTTTCAAAAAACAGATGCAACAGTGCAGCTTAGAAAAGATGGTTCTTTAACCGCAACTTTAAAAAGAGTTTCTAAAGGGTTGCAATATGACGATAAACAGGGCTTAATAAGTTTAACGGAAGAGGACTTAATTAAACGTTATAAATCGAATGTTTGGAGTTATAATAACAATTTAGAGGT
>JBLHGY010000135.1:0-5253 GCA_047616665.1 Polaribacter sp. | reverse complement strand
GAAGCATACGAACCTACAAGAGCTGCAAGAGCAATATCAGACTTTACACAAGATTATGTAAGTAACTGGTATGTGCGTTTAAGTAGAAGACGTTTTTGGAAAGGAGATTACCAGACAGATAAAATTTCTGCGTATCAAACTTTGTATACATGTATGAATACCATTGCAAAATTAAGCGCACCAATTGCACCGTTTTTTATGGATCGATTGTACCAAGATTTAAATTCTGTAACTGGTAAAGAAACATCAGAAAGTATTCATTTAGCAGATTTTCCTGTGTATAATGAAAGCTTTGTAGATAAAGGTTTAGAGCACAAAATGGAAAGTGCACAAACCATCTCTTCTTTAGTACTTTCTTTGAGAGCAAAAGAGAAAATAAAAGTAAGACAACCACTTCAAAAAATAATGATTCCTGTTGATAGTGTAGCGCAAAAAGAGGCTATTTTAGCTGTTGCAGACCTAATTAAGAATGAGGTAAATATTAAAGAAATTCAGATTTTAGACGATGCATCAGAGATCTTAATCAAACAAATTAAACCGAATTTTAAAACGTTAGGTCCTAAATTTGGAAAAGACATGCGGTTTATAGCAGCTGAGGTTCAGAAATTTAATCAGGAAGATATCAACAAAATAGAGAAAGATAAAAACATTCTTCTTATTGTTAATGGAAAAAATATTACTTTAGAACTCGCGGATGTAGAAATATCATCTAAAGACATAGAAGGTTGGTTGGTTGCAAATGAAGGTTTGTTAACCGTAGCTTTAGATGTTACTATCTCTGAAGAGTTGCGTAAAGAAGGAGTTGCCAGAGAATTGGTAAACAGAATTCAAAACGCAAGAAAAGATACAGGTTTAGAGGTAACAGATAAAATTAAGTTAACAGTTTTAAATTTTGAAAACTTACAACAATCTATTTCTGATAATAAAGAATATATTATGAGTGAAACATTAACCAAGGAATTGGTTTTTGTAGATGCCCTAAGCAATGGTACAGAAATTGAATTTGATACCATTAAAAGTAGAATATTAATCGAAAAAATGTAACAGTATGTTGGACGTTAAATTAAGATATTCAGACGAAGATTTACAGGAGTTCAGAGTAATTATTGAGCAAAAAATAACAAGAGCAGAGGCAGATTTAGCTTCATTAGAGAGTTCTTATAAAAATAACGCAGGAAACGGTACAGATGATACCTCACCATCATTTAAATCTTTTGATGAAGGTTCTGAAGTAATGAGCAAAGAAGCTAATGTGCAACTTGCCATAAGACAAGAGAAGTTTATTAGAGATCTTAAAAATGCCTTATTGCGAATAGATAATAAGACCTACGGTATCTGCAGAGTTACACGTAAATTAATACAAAAAGAACGTTTAAAATTAGTGCCGCATGCTACTTTAAGTATTGAAGCAAAACGCAAACAATAACATTTAAAAAGCTTCCATTTTGGAAGCTTTTTTAGTATTATAAACAGTAGTTAGTTTGGTGATTTTACAACTAAAATAAAATGTAGTTAATGGATATTGGTAAGAATATTTTACTAAAAACACTGTCTTTCTTTTTTCTAATTTCTAATAGTACTTTCTCTCAAAAAAAAATCATAAAAAAATTTACAACCACCACTAAAGAAATAGCCATTTTTACGGAGGGTTTGGATGCTTTGGTTTTAGAAAATTCAACTTCTAAATTCATAGAAATTTTGTTATATGCAGAAGACCCAAATAAGCAGCACATTGTAATTGAAGAAAAAAGTACCAAAACTGACATAAAATTTAAGATTCCCGTTTTTAAAAGTGAAGACGCTGTCTTTAGAAAGTACATTACAAAAAGATTAAAAAGAGCATCGGTAACGATTAAAATTCCAAAAAATAAGGAGGTTTCTATTTTTGGAGAACATATAAATATTGCTTCTAAAAGCTACAATGGAAACTTAAATGTTTTGATAGAAAAAGGCATTGTTAAGTTAGATACTATCCAGCAAAACCTGGTCTTAAAAATGTATGAAGGAAACTTGTTTGGAGTGCTTAAAAAATCAAATTTAACAATAGCTTCTAAGATTGGTAAAATTAAAATTGATGCTGTTTTCTATAAAAAAAAGTACAAAGAAAACACAACGGATACTGGCAAAGAAATAGCAATTACTACTTTAAAAGCTAATATTTTCTTAACACACCGATAAATCTAATAATAGTGTTATTTTTGTTATCATAAATTAAAAAAAAATGTCAAAAAAGAAGCTGGCAATCTTTACTATAATTATTGCAATTTTATTAGATCAGATTATAAAAATCTATGTAAAAACGCACTTTGTTTTGGGCGAAGAAGTAGTGTTTTTTGACTGGTTTAGAATCCATTTTACCGAGAACAACGGTATGGCAATGGGTTTTGAATTTGGTGGTAAAACAGGAAAACTTTTTTTAACTTTATTTAGAGTGGTGGCTGTGTCTGCAATTATTTATTGGTTAATGGGTGCTATAAAAGCCAAAACACACAATGCTGTAATTGTGGCTATTGCTTTAATTTTTTCTGGGGCAGTAGGCAATATTATAGATTCTATTTTTTACGGAGTTATTTTTGATCACCCTACGCGCAGCCTCGCGAAAATGTTTCCAGAAAATACTACCGGAGAATTATTCTATGGGAAAGTAGTAGATATGTTTTATTTTCCGCTTTGGCAAGGAACTTTACCAGAATGGATTCCTTTTATAGGTGGAGAATTCTTTACTTTCTTTCAGTATATATTTAATCCTGCAGATGCTTTTATCTCTGTTGGTGTTGCTTTGTTATTTATTTTTAGCAAACAAGCGTTTCCAAAATAAGGGTACTAGTTATTTTTTAGAGTAAATTAGGAGATGCGAATTTCATGCGTTCTTAAAAAGAGGTTTTTTTAGAATGGTTATCTAAAGGGCGTCTACTTTCCTCTAAATTTCAAAGACTCTCTATGAATTCAGTGTATCAATTATAAATTTGTGTAATTTAGTAGCATGTCCACACCCTTAGAACTTCAAGTAAAAACCTTACCAAATGAACCCGGTGTGTATCAATATTTTGATAAAAATGAGGTAATTATTTATATTGGAAAAGCTAAAAACTTAAAGAAAAGAGTTTCTTCTTATTTTTCAAAAACGCATGACAACGGCAAGACCAAGGTTTTAGTAACTAAAATTGTAAGTATAAAACATATTGTTGTAGCAACTGAAACGGATGCTTTATTACTAGAAAATAATCTCATAAAAAAACACAAGCCACGGTATAATATTTTATTAAAAGACGATAAAACATACCCTTGGATTTGTATAAAAAAAGAACGATTTCCTAGAATTTTTATGACGCGTAGGGTTATAAAAGACGGCTCGGAATACTTCGGACCTTATACTTCTATAAAAACCGTTCGAATTTTATTAGATTTAATAAAAGAGCTGTATCCTTTAAGAACTTGCACGTATGACTTAAGCCATCAAAATATAAATGAAGGCAAATATAAGGTCTGTTTAGAATACCATTTAAAAAATTGCAAAGGAGCTTGTGAAAATTTAGAAACAGAAAGTCATTATAACAACTCTATAAAAGCCATTAGAAATATTATTAAAGGAAACTTTAAAGAAGGTTTAGAGAAGTTTCAAGAAATGATGCTGGTATTTGCAGAAAAAATGGAGTTTGAAGAAGCGCAAAAAATTAAAGAGAAACTAAGCTTATTAGGCAATTATCAATCGAAGAGTACCATTATAAATCCTGCGATAAACAATGTAGATGTTTTTTCTATTATTTCTGATGAAACGCATGGTTACGCTAACTTTTTAAAAATTTCTAATGGTGCTATTATTCAATCTCATACTACAGAAATTAAGAAAAAATTAGCCGAAACAGATACAGAATTATTAACGCATTTTATTGTTGAAATAAGACAGCGTTTTAACTCTATTTCTCCGGAAATTTATGTGCCTTTTAATGTGAATTTGGGTGGAATAGTAAAAGTAACGATTCCTAAATTAGGAGATAAAAAACGCATTGTAGAACTTTCTGAAAGAAATGCAAAATATTACCGGCAAGAGCAATTTAAACAGACACAAATTGTAGATCCAGAGCGGCATGTAAAAAGGATTATGGCGCAGATGAAAAAAGATTTGCGTTTGCATGTAGAACCGCGTCATATAGAATGTTTTGATAATTCTAACATTCAAGGAACGCATCCTGTTGCAGCTTGTGTAGTTTTTAGAGATGGAAAACCAAGTAAAAAAGAGTACAGACATTACAACATAAAAACGGTTGTAGGGCCAGATGACTTTGGTTCTATGGAAGAGGTGGTTTTTAGGCGTTACAAGCGCTTATTGGAAGAAGAACAAACGTTGCCACAATTAATTATTGTAGATGGTGGGAAAGGACAGTTATCTTCTGGGTTAAAAGCTCTAGAAGATTTGGGTTTGCGTGGTAAAATAGCCATTATTGGTATTGCTAAAAGATTAGAGGAAATTTATTATCCAGACGACCCTATTCCGTTATACTTAGATAAAAAATCTGAAACCTTAAAGATTACACAGTATTTAAGAAACGAAGCGCATAGATTTGGAATTACCTTCCATAGAAACAAACGAAGTAAAAGCGCTATAAAATCTGAGTTAGAGCAAATTCCTGATGTGGGTGTGCAAACAATTACAACTTTATTGCGCAAGTTTAAATCGGCAAAACGCGTAAAAGAAGCCTCATTAGAAGAATTAAAAGCAGAAATTGGGCATGCTAGAGCGGTAAAAGTTCACAGCTTTTATCACAAAAAATAAGCAATCTTTTTTTAATTTTAAAGCAAAAAAAAACCATGAAATTCATCATGGTTTTTAAGTAGTTACTCTTATTTCTTAGTCATTTTGTTTTGTACTTAAATAGAATTCTTCATAGGTATTTAGAAGGTTCATTAAGCCAGAAATTAAATCTTTAGTTTCTAACAGTAAACTAAAGTAAAGTGTTGTGTTTTTAGGACTTGTTTCATCTGTTCGAATTCTAGCAACTTGCTTTTCTATGGATGTTGTAACGTTTGTAAACAACGCTTGCTTTTCAATTAAAATTTCACCTAAATTATCAAAAGTTCTTTTTTCAAAAACATCTGCCACCTTTAATAATAAAGCAGATAATTCCTCATCAATTTGCTTTAGATCATTTAATTGTCCTTTCTTTAAGTTTTTATGATTGTTGTTTACGTGCTTGTAACTAGCTCTAGAAATATAACTAATAGATTGTGCAACGTCTTGTAAATAACCTAAGA
>JBLHGY010000134.1:0-5270 GCA_047616665.1 Polaribacter sp. | reverse complement strand
TCTCTATAATTTAAAAGGTCTAAATAATATACTTTTAAATGCTGATTTTCTTCCGTAAATAATTTTTCAAATTGCTTGATTACCATTTTACTAATTCCACATCTTGTAGAATCTTTAAAAATAAGAATTGACGCTGTATTAGATTCGGTTTCAATTGTCTCTAACTGCTCTAAGGAAGTTAATGGAAGCCATGTTAAATATGTTTTCTTTTCTGGTTTCTCTTCTTGCCCTTCTTTTCCTCCAAACATGTTGTTAAATATCCCCATTTTATTTTTTTATACGTTATTTTTTACAAATATAAGAAACTTTTACGAGGCACAAAACGAGTAATAACGATACTTTACAAGATAATCTAACATATTTTATTTGATTCTAAAATTGATTCTACTTAAATTATTAAATCCGATTTATAAACATTGAATTAGCAAGTAATACCTACAAATACACCCACTTATATTACATTATAAGAGTACTTCTTAGCACTCAATATCATTCATTTTTTTAGTACATTGGTACCCTACATCTTTGATCATGAAAAAAATTTTATTAACTGTTTTTGTTTTCGTTTTATTCAGTGCTTGTACTTCGGATAAAGGGACAAGATATTACCTAATTCGTCATGCAGAAAAAGACAGAACAAATACTACAAATAAAAACCCTAACTTAAATTCAGAGGGGTTGCTAAGAGCTGAAAAATGGGCTAAATATTTTGAAAAAATTGAATTGGATGCAGTATATTCTACGGATTATAATAGAACACAGCAAACAGCAGCACCATCGGCAAAAAGTAAAGGTTTAATCGTACAATCTTACAATCCTAGTAAAATGTATGATTCCATTTTTAAAAAGAATACAAAAGGAAAAACAGTCCTAGTAGTTGGTCATAGCAATACAACACCTGTTTTTGCAAATACTATTTTAGGCCAAAAAAAATACAAAAACATGGCAGATAATGACAATGCAAGCTTATATATTGTTACTGTTTTTAATGATAAAAAGAGTAGCGAAATTAAGAAAGTAAATTAATTTAAGAATTTTACTTTAATATCTTCTAAGATAATTTCAGAAACCTTTTTAAGCTTGTTATTTTCATATTGAATATCGATGTCAAATAGAGAAACGCTACTATTAAGAGATTTATAATTTAGATAATCTACAAAGCGAACTCCATTTTTTAAACACGCTTCTTTTAAAACTCTAAAGCGTTTTCCACCTCCATTTGTGTGGTAAGAATAGGCTAAATAATCAATTAAAAAGTCTTCTTTTCCAATCCAATAAATAAAGACATCTTCAAAATCTTCTCCTCCTCCATCCTCAGAGAATGTAACTTCAATTTTATAATACTCTTTTCCTTTCAAAGTAGTAGGCTTTAGTAACTTTTTACGCACCGCTTTATCCTTTAAACCAAAAGGCAAAACAGAAAAATAATGTACAGAGTTTATAGCGTTACTATATACAGAAACCATCGAATCTGGAACTTTAACAATTTTCTTATTTATCAGGCGGTGAAATCCATTATTTGTTAAAACCTCTTTTATAGATGCACTGTCTTTTGTGAAAGTTCTAAACAATTGAAAATTGCCGTTTTTTCTAATGGCCGCATATTCTTTATCTCTAAATTTAAAAGAAACCTCTGAATTACCAATTTTATCTGCTCCAGAAAATAAGATTGCTTTCTCTATAATTTGTTCAGCCGACAATGCTTTTTCTACTTGGTTGCAAGAAATAAAAATTAAAAGGTAAAAAAAAATGAGGGAACGCATTTGAATTGATTGTTAAATTGATTTCAAAATTACGTTTCTTTCTCGAATGTAAAAATGTATCTTTGTTAAAATTAAAAAAGTGATTTTTGATGGTTCAAAAAAACATCAACATACAAAATAAAAAAGCCCGTTTTGAATTTGAAATTCTAGACAAGTTTGTTGCTGGAATTCAATTAACAGGAACAGAAATAAAGTCTATTAGATTAAGCCAGGCTAGGATTACAGAAAGTTTTTGCGAATTTAATGAACGTGGAGAATTGTTTATTGTAAACATGTATATTCAAGAATATCTTTTTGGACATCATTTTAACCATAAACCTAAAAGTGAGCGCAGACTGTTATTAAATAAAAGAGAATTACGTAGCTTAAAAAAAGATGTTGAAGCAAAAGGAAATACAATTGTTCCTTTAAGACTTTTTATAAATGACAACGGTTTTGCTAAATTAGAAATTGCGCTAGCAAAAGGAAAACAAACGCATGACAAGCGTGAAGTTATAAAAGACAGAGACAATAAACGCGACTTGGCTAGAATTAAAAAGAACTTTTAATTAGCCCGTGTTAAAAACACTTTACACTACTATTACAATCATCTTCGCTTCCTAGAGTTTATAAAATATACACCAGTTAAGAGCACGGCTGAAGCTATAATAGATTGTAATGACAAACGTTCATCTAGAACATACCACCCTAAAAGCATGGCTATTATTGGATTTATATATGCAGATGTTGCTACTTTTTCTGTAGATACATTTTTTAATAAATAGTTAAAGGACGTAAATGCTACAATTCCGCCGAAGAAAATTAAAAATGCCATAGACAGTTGCACATCTTCGCTCCAATCTAACGGAGATACCCAAGTTTCTTTAAAAAGTAAACTTCCAAAAAACAGGATTGTTCCAGCAGTTAACATTTGGTAACCAGTGCTCACAAAAAAGTTTTTTGGTAAATCTGCTTTTGATACAAATACACTCCCATAACTCCAACTTAAAACACAAGTGAAAATCATAAAAATACCTAAAGCACTGCCTTCTGAGGTAGCAATATTTTTTTGACTTACCAATAAATACATACCAAGCAAACCTAGTAAAACACCAATAATAGATTTCTTTTGCATGGATTTTCGATCTATTAAACGCATTAAAAATAATACAAATAAGGGTTGTGTGGCAGCTAACAAGGCCGAAAACCCACTATCTACATACTTTAGAGCCCAAACAAAAACACCATTTCCATAAACTAAAAATAAAAATCCAGCAATTAATGTATTTAAAAATTGTTTTTTTGTGATGGCTATTTTAAATTTCAAACACTTGGCAATAATCATTATTAAAACACCCGCTGAAATAAAACGGATAGATGCTAAAAAAAAAGGAGGCAATTCTGTAACTGCAATTTTATTAAATAAATAGGTAGAGCCCCAAATAACATAAATTGCAAAAAACGCAAGGACAACAAGTAATTTAGAATTATTAATTTTCAAAAAACAAAAATTTTGTAAATTAGGGAGTACTATTTCTGTCTGTTTTTTAATTCAGCTTCAATATCTTTTAAGGTAAAACCTTTGGCTTGTAATAGCATTAAATAATGAAACAACAAATCTGCAGACTCATACAAGAACAGAGCGTCGTTGTCATCCATTGCCTCAATAACTACTTCTACGGCCTCCTCACCTACCTTCTGAGCCACTTTATTGATTCCTTTAGCGAACAAAGAAGCTACATAAGATTTCTCAGTATCTTTATTTGCAATTCTTTCTGAAATAGTAGCTTCCAAAGTGGAAAAGAAACCGTACTTCTGATTATTTTCCTCATTCCAACACGTATCTGAACCTTTGTGACATGTTGGCCCATTTGGGTTTACTAAAATCAATAAAGAATCATTATCGCAATCTAGCTTTAAATCCACTAAATTCAATACGTTTCCACTTTCTTCACCTTTTGTCCACAAACGATTTTTAGTTCTAGAAAAAAACGTAACTAATTTTGTTTCTTGCGTTTTCTTGAATGCTTCTTCATTCATATACCCCAACATTAACACATTTTTTGTGGTTGCGTCTTGAATAATTGCAGGCACTAAACCGTCTTTATTTTTATTAAAATCTATTTTCATTATCTTAATTTTAATTCCATTTTTACATCTGCAGATTCGTAATAAGAAGCTGTTATCTCTGTATGTACAAACCCAAATTTCTCATAGAGCTTTATGGCATTTACTAATTTACTACTGGTCTCTAAAGTAATTAATTTAACCTCTTTTTTGTAGCATATATCCATACAAGTTTGCAGTAGTTTTCTACCAATTCCCAATCTTTTATATGCGGCAATTACTCCTAATTTCATGATTTCAAAAGTATTGTTTTCTAATGGACTTAAAGTTACTGTTCCTACAATTTCATCATTATAATGTGCTAAAAAAATAAAACTTCCATGCTCTAAATACTTTTGGGGATTGTCTAATAAATCATCATCTGCTTTTTCATACAAACCACTAGATTGCAGCCAATCTAAAGAAATTTCTCTAAACTGTGGATGGTATTTATCTTCGAATGCCTTAATCTGTAACTCTTTCATTATCTATTCTCTAAGCACTAAATTCTAACAGGAATATTATGTTGTTCTAATGCTTGTTTTAAATCTAAAATAGCAATTTCCCCAAAGTGAAAAACACTTGCTGCCAATGCGGCATCTGACTTACCTATTTTAAAAGTATCCACAAAATGCTGCATCGTTCCTGCACCACCAGAAGCAATAATAGGAATATTTAATTCCGTAGATAATTTTGCTAAAGCTTCATTTGCAAATCCTACTTTTGTACCATCGTTATTCATTGAAGTAAATAGAATTTCTCCTGCTCCACGAGCCTCTACTTCTTTTGCCCAATCAAATAAGTTTAAACTTGTTGGTATGGTTCCTCCTGCTAAATGCACAATCCATTCTCCATCAATTTGCTTCGCATCAATTGCAATAACCACACATTGATTTCCGAATTTCTCTGCCAACTCATTTACCAATTCAGGTCTTTTTATTGCCGATGAATTTATCGAAACTTTATCTGCCCCAGATTTTAGTAATAAATCTACATCTGCAACTGAAGAAATTCCGCCACCAACTGTAAATGGAATATTTACTTGTTCTGCGACCTTTAAAACCATTTCTAACATCGTTTTCCTGCCTTCTAAAGTAGCAGAAATATCTAGAAACACCAATTCATCTGCCCCTAATTCTGCATACTGTTTTGCTAAGATTACTGGATCTCCTGCATCAATTAAATTAACGAAATTCACACCTTTTACAGTTCTACCGTTTTTAATATCTAAACAAGGTATTATTCTTTTTGTTAACATTCGAATAGCTTTTCGCTTTTATTTTTTAGCCGTTTGTACGTTGCTAGCTGCTAAAAATACATGACTAATTATTAAGTATATATTGTTCCAATTGTTTTAAACTAATCTTTTTCTCGTAGATAGCTTTTCCGATAATTACACCTTCGCATCCATTTTCTGCTAGC
>JBLHGY010000133.1:0-5362 GCA_047616665.1 Polaribacter sp. | reverse complement strand
GGAAATACTAATTTCCCTAAATTTTTACGTTCTTCATAAATAGAAGCATCACTTCCTCTAGAAAAATAAATACGTTCAAAAGAACATGATTTCTTTTCTCTAGGCTCTAGTACTTTTTCTATAGAAGTTTTACCATTCTTTTTTATAATTAAAGCATGCCCTCTTTCCAATTCCTGAACAGCATCAATCTTCACATTAAATACAGTTTGTATTACTGGTCTTTCTGATGCAACCACTACAACCTCGTCATCTTCATAGAAGAATGTAGGTCTAATTCCGTTTGGATCTCTCAAAACAAAAGCGTCTCCATGCCCAACTAAACCTGCTAATGCATACCCACCATCCCAATTTTTTGCAGATCTACTTAATACATTTTGTAGGTCTAAATTCTCTTCAATAAATGGGGAAGCATCTTTTTTATTGAATCCTTTTATTTTTGCTTGCTGATATAAACTAGAAACCTCTTCTTCTAAAAAATGACCAATTTTCTCCATTACAGTTACTGTATCTGTAAACTCTTTTGGATGCTGACCTAACTCTACCAATTCTTCTAATAATTGTTTAGAATTAGTCATGTTAAAGTTACCAGCCACAATTAAATTTTGATGACGCCAATTACTCTGACGTAAAAATGGATGCACACTTTCGATACTATTTTTACCAAAAGTACCATACCTAACATGTCCTAAAAATAAGTTCCCTATATATGGCATGTGCTCTTCTTGCCAAGCAACATCGTCTTTTTTATCTGGATTTTGCTCTAAAACACCGTTTAAACGATCATTTATTTGCGCAAAAATATCTTGTATTGGCTGCGATTGGTTAGAACGAACTCTACTTACATACCTAGTACCAGGTGCTACGTTAAATTTTACACTTGCAAAACCAGCACCATCTTGACCCCGATTGTGTTGTTTCTCCATTAATAAATACATTTTATTAATTCCGTAAAAAGCAGAACCGTATTTATCCTTGTAAAACTGTAAAGGTTTCTTTAATCGAACAAGTGCAATTCCGCATTCGTGTTTAATCGCGTCACTCATTTTGTGTTGTTTTTAGTGTGTTGAGTTGTTGTTAATCTTGGGTTGTTTCAAAAAAAAATCCGCAGTCGAAACTGCGGATTAAATTTAAGATAATTTTATATCAAATTGTGTTAATTCTTTAAAAGCTTGTAAGCGCTCTTTAACTTCATCTTTCTTAAGCTCTTGCATGCGCGCTGTGCCAAATTTTTCTACACAGAAAGATGCCAAATTAGAACCATAAATAATTCCATTTTTCATATTCTCAAAAGAAATATCTTCTGTTTTTGCTAAATAACCACAAAAACCTCCAGCAAATGTATCTCCCGCTCCTGTAGGATCAAAAACTTCTGCTAACGGCAAAGCTGGTGCATAAAACATTTTTTCTCCGCTAAATAACAAAGCACCATGTTCTCCTTTTTTAATTACTACATATTTTGGTCCCATTTCATGAATCTTTTTAGCCGCATTTACCAGAGAATACTCTCCAGATAACTGCCTCGCTTCTTCATCATTAATGGTAATTACATCTACCCTTTTTAAAACCGTGTGTAAATCATCTAGCGCAATGTCCATCCAAAAATTCATAGTATCTAAAACTACTAATTTTGGTCTTTCTATCATTTGATCTAAAACAGAAGCTTGTGTTAAAGGGTGTAAATTCCCTAACATTACAATACCAGCATCTTTAAATTTTTCTGGTACAACTGGAGTAAAAGTTTCTAAAACATTTAATTCTGTGATTAACGTATCACGTGAGTTCATATCATTATGATATTTTCCACTCCAGAAAAATGTTTTGCCATTCTTATCCACTTCAATTCCATCGGTATTAATACCTTTAGAATTCATCATTTCTAAGTAAGAGGCTGGGAAATCTCCGCCAACAACGGAAACAACACCGGTCTCTACTCCGAATTGAGAAGCTGCCAAACCTACAAAAGTTCCAGAGCCGCCTAATATTTTATCTGTTTTACCAAAAGGTGTTTCAATAGCATCAAAAGCTACAGTACCTACTGCTAATAATTTACTCATTTCTTAGATTTTATGCGTAATTTTGCATAATACAAAATAGCGCTTTTTAAAAGGGCAAAAATAAGTTTTAAAAATGACTATTACAGAAATACAAGAAGAAATTATTGATGAGTTTTCTATGTTTGATGATTGGATGGAACGCTATGAGTATATTATAGAACTTGGTAAATCTTTGCCTATTATTTCAGACCAATATAAATTAGATGAAAACCTAATAAAAGGTTGCCAATCTAAGGTTTGGTTGTACTCTGAATTAGATACTGATAAAATAAAATTTACTGCAGACAGCGATGCTATTTTAACAAAGGGTATTGTGGCATTATTGTTGCGCGTTTTCTCTGAACAGAAACCAATGGACATTTTAAGTGCAGAAACTACCTTTATAGATGCAATTGGATTAAAAGAACATTTGAGTCCTACAAGAGCAAATGGATTGGTTTCTATGGTCAAACAAATAAAAATGTACGCCATTGCGCAACAAACAAAATTAGCTAATTAAGAACAAAAATCATGACAGATAAAGAACTAGAAGAAATTGGAGATAAAATTGTAAATGTTTTAAAAACTATTTATGATCCAGAAATACCTGTAGATATTTACGAATTAGGCTTAATTTATGATGTTTTTGTATCTGAAGATAACAATGCAAAAATTTTAATGACATTAACGTCTCCTAATTGCCCAGTTGCAGAAAGCCTACCTTTAGATATTGAAGAAAAAGTAAAATCTTTAAAAGAAGTTAATAGTTGTGAAGTAGAAATTACATTCGACCCAACTTGGACGTCTGAAATGATGAGCGAAGAGGCAAAATTAGAATTAGGGATGCTTTAAAAAGAGTGTTTAGTGTTTAGTGTTTAGTGTTTAGTGTTTAGTGTTTAAAACTAAAAAAAAAACGAGGTGAAATATAGACTTTCTATCTAGTCTGTAAATATTCATTTATTAGGCAATTGTCTATCTGAACTTTTTAAAAACTCGAATACTTTTTTTTCTTTGACGTACTCTGAAGAAAATGCTTTGTTTTTCATCCGAATTGTTCCGAGAACAACTTTTAAAACCTTTAAACTTAAAAAAAATGGCTGAAGAAATTATAAATAGAGTAGCAAGTAGCAAACTAAAAACATTTGATCTTGAGGAGATTTATCCGGAAGGCAATAGGGTTTTATTTGATATTAAAGACTGGTTGTTCCAAGAACTTATTTTAAAAGAAAAAGACTTTAGAGCGTATGTAAAAGACCACGATTGGTCTCAATACAGAAACTCTTTTGTTGCAATAACTTCCTCTGTAGAAGCAATTGTTCCTTCTTGGGCTTTTATGCTAATTGCAGCAGAAGTTACCCCTTTTGCGAAGAAAGTAGTTGTTGGCGATTTAGAGTTATTAGAAACCGTCTTATATCAAGAATTGTTAAACTTTGTAGATTTAAGAGATTTTACAGATTGTCCTGTAATAATTAAAGGGTGTGCAGAAAAACCAATACCTAATTCTGCATTTGCATTCTTAATTGCTAAATTACAACCTATTGCCAAATCTATTCTCTTCGGAGAAGCTTGCTCTACAGTACCTTTATACAAAGCTAAAAAATAATTACCCCTGTTAATTTACTTATTTTGAGCAGAATCCTACTTGTTTTATGCATACTCTTAGCATCAAATTCATGCGCACAAGGATAGAAAAAAGATACTGTACCAAAACCAAAATGGAAAGTGAACGGAAGGCTTGCCTTTATATTTAATCAATCTTCTTTTTCTAATTGGGCATCTGGTGGACAAAACACGGTAGCAGGAAATATTAACGTGAACTACGATTTTAACTATAAAAAGGAAAATATAAATTGGGATACCAGAATAATTACAGGATATGGTATTAGTTATGTTGGTGAACAAGGGTATCGGAAAACAGATGATCATTTCGAATTAAATACGCTGTTAGGGATAAAAACTAGCACCAATTGGTTTTTATCCTTTATTGGAAACTTTAAAACACAGTACACAAAAGGTTTTGATTATAGACAAGAACCAAAATCAATGGTTTCAGAATTTTTAGTACCTGCTTATTTAACTTTTAGACCTGGAATGTTATTTAAAAAATCTGATGACTTAAGCTTAAACATTTCGCCAGCGACCACAAGATATACATTTGTAAATGATTTTTTTCTGGGAAATTTGGTGTCCAAGAAGGTAAGAACATAGCATTTAGTTTAGGTTTTAATATATCTGGGTATTATAAATTTCGTGTTATGAAAAATATTGAAATGGAAAATATCATAACAATGTCTTCAGATTACTTAGCCAATGTTGGTAATGTAGATTTAGATTACCAAACAAACATTCGTTTTAAAGTAAATAGTCCTATTAAAATGCACATGACCTTTCATACAATAATCGATGACAATTCTTCGAGTAGAATACAGTTTAGACAATTATTTGGCTTAGGTGTAAACTATAGTTTTCATGAAAAAAGGATTTTTTAGCACATTTTTAATTTCAAAAAAAGGAATATCTTTACAAAAAAAAATGAAAATGAAGAAGTCATCACTCTTATTACTTTTTGCTTTTGTAGGATTCTCTATAAATGCACAAACTGCAGAAGAATTAAAAAAAGAACAAGCTCCTAAAAAGGCGGAAATCGAAAAATTACAAGGAGAAGTAAATAGCTTACAAGATAAAATTGATGCGCTTACAGGTTGGAAAAAAGGTGCTTTTGGTACCATTGGCGCTAGTTTATCTGGCTTCAATAATTGGTATTCAAGAACAGCTCCAAATGCGTCTGCAGGAAATATTGGTGTTTCAATTAATGGGTATGCTAATTTAATTGAAGACACATACTTTTGGAGAAACTCAGGTACAATTAACCTTGGTTGGGTAAAATTAGATGATAAATCTGTTGACGGAGATGAAGGTTTTGAGACCGCTACAGACGTTTTTACAATTTCTTCTTTATATGGAAGAAGGTTAAATAAAAAGTGGGCACTTTCTGGTTTAGTCGAATACAGAACTACCATTATAGATAATTTTAATGATCCTGGATATTTGGATATTGGTGCAGGTTTAACCTGGACACCAACTAGCAGTTTAGTGGTTGTAATGCATCCTGGTAACTACAATTTTGTTTTTAGTGACGCTAGTACTGCTTTTGACTCTTCTTTAGGTGCAAAAATAGTTGCAGATTACACAAATAAATATGGAGGTTTAAGTTTAAAATCTAACTTATCTATATTTCAAAGCTATTCAGATGGCGATTTATCTAACTGGACATTTACAAATTCTTTTGCTTATACAATCTGGAATGGGCTTGGTTTAGGCTTTGAACT
>JBLHGY010000132.1:0-5406 GCA_047616665.1 Polaribacter sp. | reverse complement strand
GACACGGTAAAAAAGCAATTCATCATCAAGATTTCTTAGATGCCGTAGATAGAATTGTTGGTGGTTTAGAAAAGAAAAATAAAGTAATTACACCAAAAGAAAAAGAAGTTATTGCTTTTCATGAAGCTGGTCATGCAACCGTAAGTTGGATGTTAGAACACGCTGCTCCTTTGGTAAAAGTAACAATTGTACCAAGAGGGCAATCTTTAGGTGCTGCATGGTATTTACCCGCAGAAAGGTTAATTGTGCAAACAGAACAAATGTTAGACGAAATGTGCGCTACTTTAGGTGGTAGAGCTGCAGAAAAAGTAATTTTTAATAAAATTTCTACAGGTGCATTAAGTGATTTAGAAAAAGTAACCAAACAAGCAAGAGCCATGGTTACAGTATACGGTTTAAACGAAAAAGTTGGAAATATAACGTATTATGATTCCTCTGGAAATGATTCTTTTGTAAAGCCTTACAGTGATGATACTGCGAAGACAATTGATACAGAAATTTCTAGTATGATTGAAGCGCAATATGCCAGAGCTATTGACTTACTAGATAATAATAAAGAGAAGTTAACAATACTAGCAAAACTACTTTTAGAGAAAGAGGTTATATTTAAAGACGACTTAGAAAAAGTTTTCGGAAAAAGACCTTTTGATGAAGTTGAAGAAAAGGTTGAAGAAAAAATTGAAGAAATAATTGAAGAAGAAGTAAAGGTTTCTCCAGTAGAAAAAGATACTGAGGAATAATTTAACATTCCACAATTAATGAAATATTTAAAGAAACTATTTAACATATCTAATAAAGAAGCAAAAGAAATTCAAAAACAAGAAGTTGATTTGTCTTTAGATGATTTATTTGTGCATAATTTCATAAAGAAAGGCGGTAAATTTCTTTACTGCTTGGAAAAAGATGAAATTTTTGAAAACGTTAAAAACATCTTATTAGAAAATAACTGGAAAAGCCTATTGGTTACGAATCCTAAATTAATTACTTTTTTAAACGAAAAAGAAATATACATAGATCAAAACCATAAAAAATCAATTCCTTTCTTTACCACTTGCGAGCATTTAATTGCAGATCGTGGAAATATTTTATTTTCTTCAAATCAATTAAAGAGTACGAAATTATCAGAATTTTCTGAAAACTTTATTGTCTTCGCAACCACAAGTCAGTTAGTTCAAAATACAGGTGAAGGCTTAACCGGCATAAAGACCCATTGTAAGAATGCACTACCTACTAATATTTCAGCCGTAAAAGACTTTGAAATTAATAAAGAAGATGATACTTCCTTGAATTTTGGCAACAGTAGTACAAAAAACTTATATTTACTTTTATTAGAAGATTTATAATATGAGCAACCTTTTAAAAAGGAGTTTTTCTGGAATTATTTTTGTTTTATTTTTTTTAACTGCAATTCTTTTCTCAGAAACGTCTTATGTTATACTAATATCTCTTTTTGGAATCGTTGCCATTTGGGAACTTTCTAAAATGACAAACTTTAAAAGTGCAATTACCTATATCTTATTTGGACTTACCTTATTTTTAATGCTCAAAAGACCTAATAGCTATGCAATTTCACTTATTTTAGGTATAAATATACTCTCTTCATGCTACCTTATATTTCAACTTTTTAGAAAAAAAGAAATTATATATAGCACTGAGAGAGCGAAATTAGGTTTAACAATTAGATATTTAATTTTCTCATTTTGCTTTTTAATTTTATTACCATTTCACGATCAAAATTACACCCCTTATTTAATGATCTCTGTATTGGTTCTTATTTGGGTAAATGATAGTTTTGCTTTTATCGTTGGAAAAAACTTTGGCAAAAGAAAATTATTTGTTTCTGTTTCGCCTAAAAAAACTATTGAAGGATTTATTGGTGGCTTTATTTGCGCGCTAATAACAGCATACATTATTAGTATTAGTAGTTTAAACTCAACAAACTTTTCTTTGACTAATTGGTTTATTATCGCAGCAATTGTATCTATTATTGGTACTATTGGAGATTTGGTAGAATCTAAATTAAAAAGACAAGCAAACATAAAAGATAGTGGCACAATAATGCCAGGGCACGGAGGTATTTTAGATAGGTTAGATAGCTTGTTATTTGCTGCTCCGTTTGTATATTTGTATATTAATTTTATTATTTAAATATGATTCGTTTTCACAAAGAAGGGTATAAGATTATTGTTATTGCTTTTATTTTATCTATTACAGGGATATTATTAGCAGAAAAGTTTATTGAAATTATTTGGGTTGTAAAAGCAATTCAAATAGTAATTTTAGCTTTCTTATTTATTGTATTGCAATTTTTTAGAAATCCGAAAAGAGATACAAATTTAAATGAAAACACTATTATTGCTCCAGTAGATGGTAAAGTGGTGGTTATTGAAGAAGTTGAAGAACCAGAATATTTTAAAGATAAAAGATTACAGGTTTCTATATTCATGTCTCCAATTAATGTGCACGTTACAAGATATGCAATGAGCGGTGTCGTAAAATATAGTAAATACCACCCTGGAAAATATTTAGTTGCTTGGCACCCTAAAGCATCTACAGAAAACGAGAGAACAACAATCGTTCTAGATAATAAAGTCTTTGGCGAAGTGTTATACAGACAAATTGCAGGCGCCTTAGCCAAAAGAATTGTAAATTATGCTGAAGAAGGTACAGAAGTAATTCAAGGTACAGACGCAGGCTTTATTAAATTTGGATCTAGAGTAGATTTATATCTACCAATTGGTACAGAACTAACCATAAAACTTGGGGATGTAGTAAAAGGAGGGACACAAGTAGTTGCAAAAAAATAAATATGGATTCTGATTTGGACATAGCGTTTAAAGAAGCCTTTATTGAAATTTCAAAACTAAAGGAAGCTGTAGCACCAGATGTTATGCTAAAGCTTTATGCGTATAATAAACACGCTAATTTTGGAAGTAACTCTCCCCATTACGAAAAATTAGATGTTAGAAATGCATTTAAAGTAAATGCATGGATGCAAATAAAAGATATGTCTTCTAACGACGCAAAACAGGCGTACATAAAACTAGCAAAAACTTTATTAAACAGTAAAAAATAAAAAATTATGAAAAAATTATTTTTAATATTATTAACAATTAGTTTAGGTGCAATTTTTACTTCTTGTAAATCTGACAAAAAAGAAACAACAGTATCTGAAGCTAAACAAAACGCTCCTTTTTCAATAGAAAAAGCGGAAAGCGAAATTAATTTTACGGCTTATAAGTTTACGGAAAAAAAAGGTGTTGGTGGTCAATTTAGACATGTAGATATTACTTCTGGTGGTTTTGGAAATACAATTAAAGAAGCAATACATAATGCTGAATTTTCAATTCCAGTAAAGAGCCTTTTTACAAAAGATTCAAGTAGAGATTATAAAATTCAGAAATTTTTCTTCGGTGTAATGAGTGAAACCAAATTACTTTCAGGAAAATTAACGATTGAAAATGATTCTATTGGAGCTGCAATTATTAAAATGAATGGTATTTCTGAAAAGGTGCCATTTAAATATACCATTACCGACAATACTTTTGCAATGAATGCTACTATGGACATTACCAATTGGAATGCATTAGATGCTTTAGCTTCGTTAAATAAAGTTTGTGAGATTTTGCATACAGGTGCAGACGGAATATCTAAAACTTGGAGCGATGTTGCTTTAAATATTTCTACAAAATTTTAATTTTTACTTTGTAAGTAATAAACATTTTACAAAAAATAAAAAAGGGATACACCGTAACAGTGTGTCTCTTTTTATGCACTATTATTTTAAAAAAATCTGCATAGAGAGAAACCACTTCCTTATCTAAAAAGGAAAAATTATTGGATTCAATAACTACAACATTTTTTCAACTTTTAAATAAGAAGCCCTAATTCTATTTTCAACCAATGCATCATTGCCTTCGTAAAAAAAGGTGACTTTCCTTTTCTTTACTAAAATCTTGTATTCGTAATTTTTAGCTTTCTCTTGCCAGAACACTTGCTTTTTTTTGGACTCTTTGTACTTTCCGAAATCTCTCTCCACTATTTTAATTACAGTTTCTTGCTGATTCTTATCAATTGTAAAATGAAATTTTAATTTGTTTTGAGAAAAAATAACACTTGATGTTATTAATAAGGTAAATAATACTACTTTTTTCATTTTCATCTTTTTTATTTTTCAATTTTTTGATGCTACAAATTCTCTAAAGCTCTTTTTAATTCTTTATATTTAAATACAAATCCTTTTTTCTCTAATTTATCTGAAGACAACCTGCTGCCGTGTAAAAGGATAATTGCCAATTCTCCAAAAACTAATTTCAACAAGAAACCAGGAACCGCTATTGGTAGATATGGCCTCTTAATAGCTTTAGCTAATACTTTTGAAAAAGTCTTACTCGTATGAAATTCTGGAGAAACCGAATTGTAAACGCCTACAAAATTCTCTTCAATCGCTTTTATATATAAGTTACACAAGTCATCTATATGAATCCAAGCCATGTATTGATTTCCAGAACCTAAAGGGGAAACAATTGGTGTTCTCATTTTTTCTAAAGCACCTCCTGTTTTAGATAAAACAACACCCGTTCTTAAAATAGTTACAGGAATGTTTAGGTCTCTAAACTGATTGGCTGCTGCCTCCCATTTTTGACAAACTTGTCCTAAAAAATCGGTACCTACGGCATCTGATTCCTTAAAAACTTTGGCAGTGGTTTGTGCACCATAGTAATTACTTCCAGACGCAGAAATAAATCCTTTTAAAGGAATATTTTGCGATTTAATTTTGTCAAATATTAGATTAGCAGTTGCCACTCTGCTATTTACAATAACTTCTTTTCTTTCTTTTGTCCAACGTTTGTTGGCTATTCCTGCCCCAGCCAAATGAATAATATAATCGATATTTTCTATGGCTTTGTCATCTATGAAACCTTTAGAAAAATCCCATTTGAATTCATTTATATTTTTAGGGTTTCTACTTAAAATTCTAACCTCATGATTTTTTTCAGTTAACAATGCTGTTAACCTTCTACCTACCAAACCTGTTCCACCAGTAACTAATATTTTCGCCATTTGGTAAAGATAAAAAAAGCACGATTCAAAAGATTATAGTTTGTATAAATAATATTTATTATTTAATCTCTTTCATGGCATTTGTAATTAATATTTTTAAATGATTTTTATGTGCTTTTGTAGCTAAATCACCTTTACCATTACGCACCCAAATTTTAATATTTTTCAAATTATAAATGGCCATAGATTTTGCAGCAACTGTAAACCTACTGCTAGCTTTACCAGATATCATGTCAATTAACCTTTTTGTATACACCGCTTGTAAATTTTGACGGAAAGAATTTATACTCCCATAAACATCGGGTTTAAACATTATGTTATTTATATCTGACATAAAAGAGG
>JBLHGY010000131.1:0-5461 GCA_047616665.1 Polaribacter sp. | reverse complement strand
GGAACAAATTACACTCTGAATAATGGGTTAAAGGAAATCAATTTTCAAGACAACAGCTGTTCTGGATTTTTGAACGAGGAATTATTATCTGAATTAGAAAAAGCGGAATAAAAACGTGTGGTAACACCGTATATAATTTATTGCTAGTTCTAGCCTACTTACGAAAATCCTCGCGGACTTTCTATTCAGTTTTTATTTACTAAATTATTTGCTTGAAACACGCAACAAACCATATACAATCACGTTCTACGCAATTTGAGAAAAATTTTGAGATTATACCAAATTTTGGTATATTTGAATTAAATTAGTATCAAAATGAACAAAAACACATCAATATCACTCGGAAATTATTTTGACCATTTCGTTCAAAGTAGCATTAGCGAAGGAAGATTTAAAAACGTTAGCGAAGTTATTCGTGCAGGATTAAGACTTTTGGAAGAAGAAGAAAGCAAAGTGATTGCTTTGAAAAATGCAATTCAAGAAGGAATAGACAGCGGAATTGCTCACGATTTTGACCCAAAAAAACATCTTGAATCACTGAAAGCGAAAAAACACTCGAATGTCTGAATATAAACTGACGAATAAAGCTGTTGCTGATTTATCAAAAATTTGGGAATATACATTTGAAGTTTGGTCGGAAAAACAAGCCGACAAATATTATGATGAATTGATTTTAAATTGTGAGGAAATAGCTGAAAATCCAGATTTAGGAAAAAACTACGAGGGAATTTCAAAGCAACTTCTCGGAATTAAAGCAAACCGACACATAATATTTTATCGAACATTAAGTGAAGATTATGTTGAAATAACAACAATCTTACACGAAAGAATGGATTTGAAAAAAAGAATAGCTGAATAAAAACTGCGTAGAACACCGTATATAATTTATTGCTGGCTTCTTGACTACTTTCGAAAGACCTCGCAGACTTTCTTGGTCGGTAATTATTTACTAAATTAGTTGCTTGAAACACGCAACAAACCATATACATCAACGTTGTGCATAATAAAATGAAACTCTTGAAAAAAATAATATTTCTGTTTTTAATTAGCTTTTCGAGTTTTAGTCAAAATCCCGAGAAGGGAAAATTAGAATTTAAGTTTTTAGATAAATGCACGAATAAATTTGTCCAGGCTGAATTTGAAATTGACACAATTCCTGGACTAGAAAATAGTATTTCATTAACATATTATACAAAACGCGGAGATTGGATTTCTCAAGGTTTTTACTTTAATATAATTAAGGAAAATTCTATTGACACAATTATAATTCCGAAAATTCTCTTTTCATTTGGAAATGAACTTCATTCAAAACAATGGAAATATTTAAATTGTGAGAAACCTTGTAATGGAATTGAAACTGACTTTTATGAAAATGGAAGGAAAAGAATTGTTGGAAACTTTAAGAACGGAAAACCAATTGAAATAAAAGAATATCGAGAAAATGGAACGCTCGTAATTCAGAGTTTTTATGGAAATTTCACTTTGAAATATAATCGTATAAATTACTATGACCATAAAGAAAGGTTAGTAGAATATGAAATTTATAAAAACAAAAGGAAAAGAACGCTAATTAAAACTTTTGACAAAAATGGAAACTTAATTAGAGAAGAAGTAGAAAAATATATTATTAAAAAAAACAAGTGGAATTAAAATTACTATGCACAACACCTTGTATAAAAAATTGCTATGTTTAGCTAAACTAAAACTTGTTGCTCTTTTGCAAACTTCTGAATTTCCGCTGGAAATTCCTCGTTCACAAAATCGCAACTTTCCATACAAAACAACGTTAGCAAACATAAAAATGAACATCACAAAATATTTAATAATTCTATTTTTAATATTACCAAAAATAAATTCTGCCCAAGAAAAATCGGAATTAGACTGTAAAATTGGATTTGAAACAATTGATACGGAAATTGAAACGCAAAAAACTGTAACATATAAAATAATTTCTTCACGAAAACTATATACTAAAGAAAGCTTTGAGTTTAGCGAAGGAATAATAGTAATATCTGATTTAAATAATAAGCTAAATTCTAATGAAATTGTTAAAACAATAGCTACAATTGGTCTAAAAAACAATTTGAGTAAAATGACAGTTTTTAAAACTTGTGATGCCATAAAAATATATTTTCAAGGAGTCAAACCTACATCCGAACAAAAAAAATATCTTGAAGAAAACTTGATTGGAAAAGTGAATCTTGACCTTTATAAATCTTTAAGCAGAAAAGAGAAAAGAAGAAATAAGCGGAAACGTGAATTAATTGGATTAGTTTCAAAAGAAGCTTGTGAAAAAATTGAAAACGAAAAAATAAGTAAAGAATTAATTGGGCAAATAATTTCAAAAACATCTGCACAATATGTTAAAAAAATTGAAAAAGCTTACGAATTGCCCTTTGAAAAAAGTACAATTGAATTTATGAAAGATTTAATTAATTATTTAATTATTGATTGTGAATCGGTAAAAGAATTAACAAATGAAAAGAACGATTAAAACGTTTGCTAACACTGTATAAACAAAATTGCTGGTTTTAGCTCACTTGCGAAAGTCCTATCGGACTTTCTTCGTTAGTGATTTATTTACTAACTTTACTGCTTAAACACCGCAACTTTGCTTATACCAAACGTTACCCACAATATGACAAAACTAACTTGAATTCAATAACTTAACGCAACAAATTTAAAATTATAGATTTGTAAAATGGAAGTAAAAAAACAGAGAAGGTTACAGTGAATATATAAATAAAATTGCTGTTCTACTCAGATAATTTTCCTTTTTAAATTCCATTTTATTGATTGTAAATCACAAGCTAAATGCGCTTAATTTAATTGACAATATATCTCAATTAACGATGTTATTATATCGCTGAACTTTACATTTAGTAAAAAAATCCCTTTTATTTAAACAATCTTGTTAATTATAATTGTTTTACCATTAAAAGAAATCATATCCTTTTCTTGTTTCCCTAGCAACAATTTACCAATTGGAGAAGATATTGAAATAGCAAAATAACTTTTATCTGCAACGACAAGTTGCCCTGCGGAAATGCTTAAGAAATAAGATACTTTAGCTGTAATAATAACGCTTCCTAAACAGGCGTTTTTTGATGTTTTTGAAATATCAATTTTCGATAAAACTACCTGCATTTGAGTAATTCCCGCCAATTGCTGTCCTGCCTTTTCCATTTCTAACTGTAACATTGCACGGCCCGTTTCGTGCTTATCTCCAGCAGAACTCTTTGTCTCAGATTGCAATGCTTTTTGATTTGAAGACAGCACGGCTTCAACTGTTTGTAAACGCTTGTTTACAAAAGATTCACATTGGCTAAAAAGCGCTTCTTTAATTTTTAGTTGCAACATATTTCATTTTAATATTTACTTCCTTAGAAAGCACAAAACTACTGCCACCAACACCAAAGTCTCTTCTGTTTAGAGAAAAATCAGTCAAAAATGTTACTGTAGTTTGAGATGTGGTTACAATTAATGCAGTTGCTACCCTTTTCTTGATTCCTTTAATAGTTATAAATCCTTTTAATAGATATTTAGCATTCGTTATTTTCTCTATTTCAGTAGATTCAAATACAATATTCGGATACTTTTTAATATTAAAATAATCTACCTCTAAAAGGTGTTTATCTCTAGCTTCTGAGTCTGTAAATATAGATGCTACGCTTATTTTTGCATTCAAAAAACTTCCCTTTAAATTACGCGTGCTAAAGTTACTAGAAACTATAAATTGATTAAAATTACCGGGTACGTTAAATCCAAAATTCTTTATGGTAAACGTAATTTCAGAGGCTGTTTTATCTTGCACCAACTCTTGTGAAAAACAAGTGAAAGCTCCCAACACAAAAACCAGTGCTATCATTTTAAGTCTCATAAATATATTAAAATTTAGAACCTCTGTTAAAAGCATATGCTCCGTAATTTCCGTGATGAGAAATTGAACATGATGTTGTTAATAATTCTTCTTGATAATAAAAAAGTGGCGCACCAATAGTTGTTTTTCTTTTCTCTATGCCTTCAACTGAAACCCCTGTTTCGGCTGCTAATTTTATTTTTAAATCTGAATTTAAGCTGTTTGACAAGCCAATTTCAGAAAAAACTGCTGTTTCTTTTTCCGTTTCCCTAGCAATCGTATAAATGTAAAATTCGCTAAAAAAAGACGTTGTATAAAATGTAACCCCTTCAAAAACAACTGTTCCTGCTTCTTTAGAAATCAAACTACACTCAAATTTTTGAGGAGCAAAAAAACGTTCTTTAAACTTCTGAGTGTAACATTTGTAAGCCGCTTCTTTCATAGACCAGAACAACCAAACTTTTAAAAACGGATTTTCAGCATTTAAAATTTCGTTTTGTTCTTTTTGGGTAAATTGTTTCTCTAAAAAACCTTTTCGTTGCCAATTACTTTCGATCTTGGCAAGGTTTAAATCTACAATATCATTGCCAATATTATGCATTTATTTTTGTTTGTATGATCTCTACAGTTGCTTTTACAGAGAGCATTTTCTCCATAGAATCGTTGTCTATTTCTATCTTAAACTCATCTTCTACATCTAAAATAATATCTACTAAATTTGCAGAATTTATTTCTAAATCATTTATAAAATCTGTGTTTTCGTTTAAGTTTTTAAAACCCTCTTCATTTTGAACATAAGGCTTTACAATTGTTGTTAATTTTGATATAATTTCTTCTTTTGTCATATTAATCTGAATATTTTTTAAAGATAACACACGCATTTACATCTCCAAAGCCAAAACTTGCTTTTGCTAAAATAGTAATGTTTTTTTCAATTATTTGAGTTGGAATTTTATCATTAGAAATCAATGCTGAAATTTCTGGATGCACATCGTCGCAATTAATGTTCGGAAACACAAATTGTTCTTTTATTTGTAAAACAGCAGCGACACATTCTATGGCTCCAGAAGCAGCCAAACAATGACCTACCATCGATTTTAAAGAGTTAATATAGGGAAAATCTTTTCCTTTTCTTTGCAGTGCCTTGGTCCAATTTTCTATCTCTAAACTGTCTTTTGAAGTTGCTGTTAAATGCCCGTTAATCACATCTATTTCCGAAGAAGAAATGCCCGAATCTAATACCGCATCTGTAATACATTTTTGAACCGCTTCTGAGTTTGGAGCCGTTAAGGTTCCGCCTTTTCGTTGTCCGCCAGAATTTATATTGCCTCCTAAAACCTCTGCATAAATAGTAGCTTTCCGTTCTAATGCACTTTCTAAAGACTCTAAAACCAAAGCTCCTGCGCCACTTCCTGGAACAAAACCAGCTGCAGTTGCACTCATGGGTCTCGATCCTTTTTCTGGTGTTTCATTGTGCTTGTAAGACATTACACGCATTGCATCAAATCCGCCCCAAGTATACAAACTACTATCACTAGAACTACCCACCAACATTCGTTTTGCTTTTCCGTTTTTAATGCGCTCAAAACCCAACAATAAAGC
>JBLHGY010000130.1:0-5474 GCA_047616665.1 Polaribacter sp. | reverse complement strand
CCTAGTATTCCAAATGGTTCTTGGCAACTTAATAAAGAAAGAGGACTCTTACGTGCACTGGAGCTTGAAATCTAAAACACGTTATAGTTCTCCTCTTTCTTTTCTAAAGATATTAATATAAATTATAGTACAAACTAAAGAAACACGTAGCCAGTAATTAGAAAATAAAGAATGTAATAGAAAAATTAAAAGATTTTAGCAACGAAATTGACCTAAAAGAAAGGTTTAATTTTAACTTTGATATTACCGATAAAATTTATAAGCTCATAAAAAACGTCACATCAAAGGTAGACACTCCAGAAAGAGCACTGCGAATAGGTTGTTCTTTTTGCTTTTTTGCTTTTTCTCTTTGATAAACGATTGTATGTTTCTCTAATTCTTTTTCTGTCTCTTCAATCTCAATAGCGGGTATAAAACGTAAACTTTTAAAGCCAAAAAGCATACGCTTTAGTTCGTTTAACTGTCGCTTTAATTCATCTCTTTCAGCGCTATGTTTTTCAAACTCTGCGATAGGGACAGTAACTCTTTCTTATATAGATATTGTATTGCTTACCACAACATAAATATACGAATAAATAGCGTTCGTTTTTAGTGGTGTTTATACTACTTATCCCATCTAAAACCATCACCATTTCTGTATAACTTAATACGATTAACCCAGATTTAATATCATATTTTGGTAGCTCAAAAATATTGCTCCAAGCGTTTATTATAAAGTACAAATCCGCCAGCCCGCCAATGCAAGAGTTTCAGTTTTTTTTTCTGTTTGTTTATAAATGCGTAAACTACATTTTTTACTTGTTCTTGTTCTAAGTGATCGTATACAAGACTACTTAATTCGTTAAACCCTTTGCGCATATCTACAGGGGTAATGTGATAATAGTAGGTATGTTCTGTTCCTAGTCCTAGCATAAGTATAGTGTTGGTTTTGAAACACAAATCTATTGCTAATTATGCTTTTATTCAAGATGTAGTTTGCCGAACGCTAACATATATTATAGCAAAAAAGAAAAATGATTGGACTGAGAATCAGAAAGAAAGAGCAGCATCATTATTTGCTTTAGCCATCTATAGAGAAGGCATACAAACATACTTTAGAATTTAGAAATATTTATGAAGAAAAATGTAAATAAAAGCGAAACAACCATTCGAAAACCGGTTTAGTTATATCGCGTCTAGGGTCTTCTACTTTTTTAAAAGCTTGCGTTAGTTTTGTTGTTATAATTTTACATATATTATATTTATTACCAGTATAATATACGGAATTAAAAACTAAAAGACTACTAAAAAGAAGTGTTTTCAAAAAGAAACCAACACTATTATTTAGATTAAAAACCTAATTTTTTATGATGCTTTTTCCCTGGTCTTATGGCGCTTTGGTTTGGTATTTCTAAATTTAAGGCTTTAATTTGTGGACTTTTAAATCTATCCAAATAATTACCTTGAACTTCAGATGCAACGCTTTCTTCGAATACAGTAAAATTTTTTTGATAATGAACTCTTTCATTTAAACTTGTTTTTAGCTTTTTTAAAAAAGAATCAGCGCTTTTCTCATAATCTATCTTAGGTTCATCATGCTGTTGAATACCTTTGTTAAAAACGGCAAGCTCAAAAGCTTTAATTTGTTTCTTTTCATCAAAAAGGTTCATATCTATACTTTTGGGATCTGAAAAATCAAGAATATTTTGATTTTCTTTTATCATCTTTTTAATAAATTCAGTAACCTGTGTTTTATAGTCTTTAATTATTTTAATTAAAGGGGTATTTATGTCTTGTTTTTCAAAATATCGAATTTTAATGACTTGAATTTTAACCTGGTCAAGTTTATATTTGTTATTTTCATTTTTTATAAGGTTTCCTTTATCATCCTCTTTGCATACCAATTTTAAAAAGGCCTCAACAAGTTCAGTATTGTCTCTAACCTGCTTAAAACCAAACACAGGATAGGCACTCTTTGATGGTAAGTACGATCGATTACCTTCTATTTTTATGGTTGTATTTTCAATATGATTCTCTGCTTCTTTTAGGTAAACAGCATTTACCAAAGCCTGTACTTTCTCGATCTTCTCATTAGCATTTCTACCACCAAGATATCTGCCACTTAATTCATTTACAACAGTGTATTCAAGAGCCTCACGAGCTATTAAGTCATCTATTTCTGAAGCTATATTCTCACCATTTTTTAAAATTTCGTAATGAGGGCTATGGAATTCTGCAATAAGATGACTCATTACTGGGGTATTACAATCGCCTAGAGAAATGGCTATTTTTGATATCTCGGTTCTTTTTTTATCATCCAAGGGTTTATCATCAAAAATACGATTAAATATAGCCCTTGCAGCTACTAGCATTGGCGAGTTTGTATCATTTGTGTTGAAAATTTCAAAACGCCTTAAAAAATTGGTCAATACATTTTGGGCTGAAGCACCTGTATCGCTGATTTCGTTATTTATGTTGTAATTTTGACTAGTTTTGAACTCTTCACTATTAATGCTATCTTTTATTGCAGTTACCTTTTGAAGTTTATTAGGGTATAATTTATCTAGCGCTAAGTCCATACTAGATAAAAGAGTATGAGCTGCCATATTAAAGATTATTAATTGTGCAGATAAACTCATTATCCATCTTATGGTCTGTTCAGATAAGGGGTTATTTTGTGCATAAATATCAATATTGTTAAACCCACCAATGCTTTCAGGAAGAGTTTGTAATCGATTGTTACGTATAGAAAGAAAATTCAAACTGGTGAGTTCCCCAATACTTTCCGGGAGAGTGGGTAATAGATTGTTATCTAAATTAAGTTTCACTAAATTAGCGAGATCCCCAATGCACTCTGGAAGAGTTTCTAGTCGATTGCTAGCTAAATTAAGTTTCACTAAATTAGCGAGATCCCCAATGCTCTCTGGAAGAATTTTTAGTTTATTGAAGTTTAAATTAAGTGTTTTTAAATTAGTAAGCCCTCCAATGCTATCCGGAAGAGTTTCTAGTTTATTCTTGAATAAATTAAGTGTTTTTAAATTAGTAAGCCCCCCAATGCTCTTTGGAAGAGTTTGTAATCGATTGGAGACTAAATTAAGTGTTACTAAATTAGCGAGATCCCCAATGCTCTCTGGAAGAGTTTTTAGTTGATTGAAGTTTAAATTAAGTGTTTCCAACTCAAGATGTTTTAATATTGGGATTAATAGCTCTAACACAGGTGTTGATAAACATTTTAAAGCTAATGACAATTCTCTAGAGCTATAATCATAATTATTGATAGCAGTTTTTAAATCTTTATTTTTTTTAAATAACTTTCTTAATGGTGCACTACTATTAATTGATTCGTTTAATTTTTGGTTTAAATCTGTGTTTGTATTGCTAAACATAATTTATATTTTTTAACTATTTATCGAGTTACTTGTTAAGTTTAACGAGGTTGTTATTAGTCAACTTATTTAAGATATTTTCAAATTCAATATTTTATTGGTCCCAAAAATAGTTAGCAACTCCTAAAATAACTAATAAATTTGTAACTATTTTTTTAAGCTACTTTTTTAATAATTCTTCTCAATTTTATTTTCATCTTCAAGACGTACTTTTCTGTCGAAGTAATTAACATACATTTGCATTTGCCCTATATCCTGATGCTTTAATTCAACTATTTCCAAGTCAATAAGTACAAAATTATTTAGTGAAACGTTCCTTGTTTTTTCTGAATTATTACTTTTTTTATTCCTGGAGTAATTTTTTAATTATCTCAATTTACAAATCTTTGTTAACCCTTTAAAAGTATAATTAACCGACTAATTAAAAATTCAAGTTTCTAGTTAAGCATCAAGCGAACTATTTTGTAAAGGAGAGAATAATGACTTTGGAAAAGTGAGATTTTTTTTAGTTATACCTAAAGAGTATGCGAAAGTTCAATAAATAATTTTTTCTTAGAAAAATAAAGAAAATTTTCATTCTTTGCTTTTTTATAAAACTCAACTGATCCCTTTAGAACTTTCAAATCGTTTGATGCTATATATTGTTTGGATTGATCAATGATTGCAGCATTATAATTTAAAAACATATTTATATTAAAATTTGGTAATTTATTACTCGATGATGATATAATTCTTTTTGAGGATATTGCAATTAAATAATCATCTTCAACTAAATCTGTAAATTTTCCAAGATGATTTTTGAACAGAAAAGGGTAATCTCCAATTACGAATAAACTTTTCTCAAACTCAGTCATTCTTGCATAATTTTCTTTTCGTTTTGTAGGACTATTTTTCATTTGCTCAATAGTCTCTTGATACAATCCAATTCGCAACATCTTATTCCAACCTAAATCATTCTTTATTTCATCAGGTTTTATACCCATACTCGTTATTTTAGCTCTTTGAATTAAGTCTTTAACAGCAAAATCGGTCAAAGGTAATCTCCAAAAAAGATTAATAATGAAGAAATCCAAAAGGGCTAAATTATCTACGTTTAATAATTCTTTATTATTTTTTTCTTTTTGAAAAATTGTTATAATCTTTGCAGAAATGTTATCCAACTCCATAAAAAAATCATCTTCAATTAGTGATGTTTTCTTAGATTCATCATATACTATGGTATTCCTGTCATTTTCGAAGAAAATACTTTTAGGACTTCTCTTATTGGTTAAAAATTTATCTTTGATTTTATCATAAATATATAATAATCCTTGTTCATCCGTAAACTCTTTAATCAGAAATTTAGGAATGTAATGATGTCTTTTAGATCTTTTCTTTTTCAAATTAATCGTATTGTATATGCAATGTAATGTTCTTTTTGCAAAGAAGATAGAGTAAGGATAAGTTGTTGAATCTTTTTTTAGGGCAAAATAACATTGAATAGCCTTTTGGCAGAGAACTCACATAGCGCCCTTCTTTCATGGCGCGACTAGTTACTGCCATCACATTTTGAGAACGTCTAAATTTTCCCACTTTGGGAGCAGAGAGATAAACTGCATTAAAAGGATTTGGCTATTCACTTTGGGTTGTTTATGCTGTTTGGATTGGTGTCATTATTTTGCTTTATCCGATTTGTAAAAAATTCGATAATTATAAACAAAATAATAAAGACAAATGGTGGTTAAGTTATTTATAAAACAGAATACCAATAATATAAATTTATAAACTAGGTGGTCTGATATAGGTAAGTGAATTAATAGTATATACATCTCCTATTCAAAAAAGGAAGTAATTCTTTTAAACTATATCTGTCTATTAAATTTTAATAAAATAAGTTCAAAAACGAAAGAGGCACTAAAACAAATACATGCTTTTTTGAGTATTCCCTTTTTTTGATATTCACAATATCCTTATCTTTACAATGCGTCTAAAAAGTAAAAAAAGCATGTTATGAAAAAAATAATATATCTCTTCCTTCTAATTAATTATATAAACACAGCTGCTCAAAATAAAACAGTAGTAAAAGAATCTATCTACGATATTAAGATTGAGGGCATAGACGGTAAAAAT
>JBLHGY010000129.1:0-5479 GCA_047616665.1 Polaribacter sp. | reverse complement strand
CTCTATTAGGCGCTAATGCGTTTGATCAAGCGGTTCCTGGTTTGCCAATTAATACAGACTTATTGTTCTTTGTTGGTAATTCTTTGTTTAAACAAAATTGGGTAAGTTCACCCGCTTCAACAACTGCCCGCGACGGGCTGGGACCAACATTTAACGCCAGGGCTTGCAGTGCTTGTCATAATAAAGATGGTAGAGGCCTACCTTTGCAAAATGGAGACCGATTTTCCGCAGGTTTTTTAATGCGTATTAGTACGGAAGGTACTACTACTTTTGGAGGACCAAATGCTGTTACTGGTTATGGCACCCAAATTCAAGATAGAGCAAATCTTGGTGTTTATTCTGAAGCTAGTGTGCGTATTCGATATGAAACTATTGCTGGAACCTTTAGTGATGGTGCTGCTTACGAACTAAAAAAACCTATTTACAGTATAGAAAATGAAAATTTTGGCTCTCTACAAAATATATTAACATCTCCCAGAGTTGGGCAGCAGGTTATTGGTTTGGGTTTAGTAGATGCCATTTCTACTGATGATATATTATTAAATGAAGATGAGTTTGATACTAATAAAGACGGAATTTCTGGAAAAGCAAATTATGTATGGAATCATATTTTAAATCGAAGAGATGTTGGACGATTTGGCTGGAAAGCAAATCAACCAAATTTAAGGCAACAAGTTGCGGATGCTTTTAGTGGAGATATGGGCTTAACAACCTCTATATTCCCTGAACAAAATTGTCCTTCTCCTCAACAAGATTGCAAAGACGCTTTAAACGGAGGAAATCCAGAAGTTACTGATAGGTCTTTAGATAATGTAATGATTTATGCCTCTTCATTATCTGTGCCTATTAGAAGAAATTATGAAGATGAAAATGTATTAAAGGGAAAACAGTTATTTAGAGAAATGAAATGCGCTACTTGCCATACAGAAGTATTTACAACTTCTAATAATTATCCTTTTAACCCAATTTTAGAAGATGTTACCATAAGACCTTTTTCAGACTTTTTATTACATGATATGGGAGCTGAATTAGCAGATAATAGATCTGATTTTTTAGCGACAGGAAATGAATGGAGAACGCAACCTTTGTGGGGTATTGGTATGATACAAGAAGTAAATAGTCATACGTTTTTATTACATGATGGAAGGGCAAGAAATATAGAAGAAGCAATTTTATGGCATGGTGGTGAAGCTGAAGAATCAAAAAATAAGTACAAAAAACAAACAAAGCAAGACAGAGAAAATGTACTTGCTTTTGTCAACTCTTTATAATATGAAAAAAAAAATAACAACCTCTATTTTATTAGCTATTTGTATTTTACTCGCAAGTTGTAATAAAGATGATGCTGAAGAAAACAACGCTTTCGATGTTTTAAATTATAAGCAAGAATTTGTAACCCATTTAATGATACCTGCTGTAACTGAATTTATTTTAGATGTAAAAAACTTAAATGAAGCTTCTGCAAATTTCGTTGAAAATACAAATGAAGAAAACGTATCAATTTTAAAAAAATTATGGATAAATACCGCTATTTCATTTTCTAAAACAGAAGTTGGTAATTTAGGAGATCTTCAAACTTCTGCCATCTACTTTTCATTGTATAGTTGGGGAGCAAATGAAACTAAAATAGAGAACTTTATTGCTGCTACAGACACTATGAATCAAAGTGATATAAATGGATTACCAACAAAAGCTAGGGGCTTAAGTGCTATTGAATACTTGTTATTTGATACTGATTTATCAACCACCGTAAGCTCTTTTTCGAATCAACGTAGAATTGATTTTCTCCTAGCTCTTAATGCCAACTTAGTTATAAAATCTTCTTCTTTAAAAGAACAATGGGAAAATTATAGTACTTCATTTATCAACAATACAGCTACAGACATCAACGGAAGTATTAATTTAATAATAAATCAAGTAAATTTTTTATTAGAGAATATAATACGTTTTAAAGTTGGTGAACCTGCTGGATTAGAAAATTCTACGGGTATAAACCCTGAATTATTACAAGCACATAAAAGTGAAATATCTCTAGAAATTATCAAGGAAAATATAGCTGCTGTAAAAACTCTTTATTATGGAAGTTCGGAAGGATTAGATACTTATGTAAGTACAATAACCAATAATGAAAATATAAATAACGCGATTGCCATTGCATTTTCAGCTATAGAAAATAATATCAACTCCTTATCAAATACTACTTTAAAGAATGCCATTGAAAACAATAATTTTATTGTAGACGAATTATACAATCATCTTAAAGATTTAATTATTTTAATAAAAGTAGATGTTGCTAGTGCTTTATCTGTAACAGTTACATTTACAGATAATGATGGCGATTAAATTAGAACTTCAATTCTAAACCTGCATACCAATTTCTTGGTGCAGAAGGAATAATTCCGGGACCTGGATACCCTGTTGCTCTTCTTGTAAAATAAGAAGTATCTAATAAATTATTTATACCTGCTTCTATTTTTGCAAACTTGTAGGTATAAGAAGTAGAAAAATCTAAAATACTGTATGCAGGAATTTCTCCAATAATACCGCTAACATCTCCAGAACCAGAATTTTGTGCGTCTGTAAACTGAGCAGACAAATAAGTGAATTGCAAACTTGAGCTAAAGTTTTTATATCCGAATTTAAGTCCAGTTTTTAAATTTACATCGGGCACAAATTCCACTTTTTTACCTAAAACAGCACTTGTAATTGCTCTTGTATATTCAGAGTTTATAAAAGAAGTATTTATAAAGTAATTAAAGGTATAGGTGTTATTCATCTTTAAAATTTTCTTCAAGTTGAAGTCAAAAACGGATTCTAAACCAAAAATTCTAGCATCACCAATGTTGGTTCTTAACTGCCCAACATTATTTACTGGCGGTATTACCGTAAATAAAAACCCGATTCTATTCTTGTAGAAAAGTCCAAATAAATTTGCGTCGAAAGATATCCAATTATTCCAATTTCCTCGCACACCAAAATCTGTAGAAAAACCTTTTTCGTCTTGTAAATTTCTGTCGACAGCATTAGACGGATTTACGATATTTAAATCTGAAAAAGTAATGGACCTGTAATTCTGAGAAATATTTCCGTAGAACTCTACTGCTGTATTCTTCTTATAGCTAGCCCCCAAACCTAACAAGAGAAAGGAACGTTCTTTGGTCTCATCTACCACATTTTCTATACTACCAATCGGATTTCCAGCATTGTCAGAATTGGTAATTTTACCCAATCCATTGCTTGCTGTCTTAATATATTCAAAACGAGCTCCTGGAGTAATGGATATTTTTTCTGTTACATAAAAGATATTTTCACCAAAGAAAGCGACATTTGTATTCGGGTTTCTAAAATTCCCTTGCACCCTATAATCTGGAAATTCTGCCAATGCACTTGAGAAATCGGCATTTATACTTTCTGATCCAGGCCCTTGAAAATCTGTATTGTCTGCCTTATAGAACTTGGTGCCCACTAAATAAGTGGCTCTTTTGCTAAAAAATGTATACTTTGTTAAAAAACGTGCCTCAAAACCATAATTATTAAAATTTCCTATTAACAATTCTCTGGGGGCACCATTATCTGCTAAATCTACTCTGCGTTCTCTAAAACCAACTGCTTTTCGGGAAGCATCTAAGCCAAATAAATTAAAAGAAAAATTCGTTTTATTCGAAAATTTATGCAACCATTTAAAATTATACAACAACCAATCTACCTTGAACCAGTTTCTTGCTCTGTTACTTTGCAGAGGGTTCTCATTAAAAGTTTTATCTGTTAAACCACCTGCTTGTTTCGCTAGATAATCTAAATAGGTTACCTCTAAAGATAACACATCTTTTTCATTTGGTTTGTATGCTAAATGCCCAAATACATTTTTAGAATCGAAATTAGAATTGGGTCTAAAGCCATTTCCTTTTTTATAATTTACGTAAGAATAATAAGAAAAACTCCCTTTTGTACCGCTAAAACTAGTGAAATTACTAAACAGACCGAAACTACCTACCGTATTTCTAGTAATAACCTCTAAGGGCTTTGCGCTTGGCTTCTTAGTTATAAAATTAATTAATCCACCAAACTGTGTTCCATATTGCAAAGACGCAGCTCCCCTAACAATTTGAATCTCATCTAAACCTTCAGATGCGGGTGTGTAATAACTTTCTGGATACCCTAAAACATCTGCACTAATATCATAGCCATTTTGGCGCGTATTAAAATTAGCGGTTCTATTAGGATCTAAACCCCTACCCCCAATGTTTAACTGTAAACCAGCATCATCATTCTGAAAGATATTTAAGCCTGCAATTTGGTTGAATATTTGTCTTGCATTATTGGTTGCCAAATTTGCGGTAGATTGATTTACAAGAATAACTTCTGTTTTTTTTCCTGCAAAAATAGAGGTGCCCTCCACATCCTTTAACCTTTTCAATTCAAAAACTCTTGCTGTTCTTGCTTTAATTTGAATTTCTGATAAATTTTGTGAAAAAGTCTCTAAAGTCACTTTTAAATTCACAAAATCTTTTAATTCAATAAATACGTTTTTAAGACGGTATTCTTCCACATAAAAAATTAATTTCAATGCTTGTTTTTCTGAAGAAAAATTAAACTTTCCTAAAATACCTGTTTGCCCGAGTAAACCTCCTGATTCATTGTAAATTTGAACTTTATTTATCGGCCTGTTATCATCTGAAACCACGACACCAGATATTTTGTATTGACCATAAACAACAGCTTGTAAAAAGAGAAAAAAGAGAACTAGAATTCTTGATTTCATTATTTATATTCCTTTAATTTTTATTTCTGATTGAAATGGAAGAATCCATTCTTTGTGCTTAAATGACACTTTTTGTTGGTATAAATCTACTTTTTCATCAACAAAACGGGTACTTAACCTACCATTTAAAGCAACATAACTCGTTGCAAAAACCCCAACATTCTTGTGCCCTTGTTTTGTGAAATGATCTCCTAAAAAATGCGCATATTCCAAAATAAAATCTGGCTGATAACTCATTTGTTTTTCTTGAAAAGGCGTTAAAAAGTCGGTATTATTAACGCTAAAATAGCTTCCAGAAGCTACGTTTGCAATTTTAAAATTAGTACTTCCTGCTTTTTCCATTAACATTACTCGCCATGAAAATCGGTAGCCTTCTTCCGTCCAAAATAACTCTCCTGGATAGAGCAACGAACGCCACGGTAGCAAAAGTTGAATTGCAAAAAATACCGTAAATAAAGATAAAATAACTTTTCTTTGAACCTTTGGAAAATAAAAATTAGGCGCTAACAAAAGAGTTGTTTTTGACTTTAATACATATTTTTTAATGAAATTTATAATTTTAGTATGCAGCGCTGCATCAAAGAAAATAAGCGCAGAAACAATCATTATAAAAGGAAACATGCCAATAGGAAATAACACTCTTGTGAAAACGTGGAAGAAAATTACGAATAAAAAAGCAACAAAACGTGTTCTTTTATACAGAAGCAAAAACGGAAT
>JBLHGY010000128.1:0-5531 GCA_047616665.1 Polaribacter sp. | reverse complement strand
AAAAATGGTTAATATAACGTTTAAACTGTTTGAGAACTATTTTCGAATAAAAGTTCACAAATTATTGAAATATCTAATTGCAACAATGTTGCTAAATTTTACTTTACCTTATAAACGGTTCCGTCAGTAAGAAACTTATTAAATCCTATTTTTGCTGAAAAATCATAAGAATCATCTGTTATTTTAGTTATTTGAACATAAATAGCATCTTTATCTAACTGTTTTTTTGGGGATTTCATTTTTAGAGAATAAAAGAAATTATTTTTCCATTTGATATATAAAGTATCAATATGTTTTATTCTTTTTTCCCCAGACGCACTATCGTTAGAAATACTTATAATTTTATCGTATTCTTCAATTTGTATACTGTCTATTCTAGTGATAATTGTTTTGCTATATCCTTTTCCTGCAGGAACCTCAAATACTCCTTTTCTAAATCTTTCTGGATCTCCCTTTTCAGTCGAACAGTATGTGAACGTCAACAAAAAGAAACAAGAAACAAGTACTAATAACATTGTGTTTCTTTTTTCTGAAAAATATGCAAAAACTCCTCTATTCTCTTTTCTTTTTCTCATTTTAAATTCCTGTATAATTTGAAGGTGTAATGGCTTTTAATTCTTGTTTAATTGCTGATGAAACTTCTAATGTGTCAATAAAGTTAGCAATAGATATTTGGTTTATTTTTTCATTAGTTCTGGTTAATCCTTTTAAAGCTTCATAAGGATTTGGATATGCCTCTCTTCTTAAAATTGTTTGTATTGCTTCTGCAACCACTGCCCAATTATTTTCTAAGTCTTGTTCAAACTTTGCTTTGTTTAATAATAACTTATTCAATCCTTTTAAGGTAGATGTAAACGCAATGATTGTATGTCCAAATGGCACACCAACATTTCTTAAAACGGTACTATCCGTTAAATCTCTTTGCAACCTAGATATTGGTAATTTAGCAGAAAGGTGTTCAAAAATCGCATTTGCAAGACCTAAGTTTCCTTCAGAGTTTTCAAAATCAATAGGATTTACTTTATGTGGCATTGCAGAAGAACCTACTTCCCCAGCCTTAATTTTTTGTTTAAAATATTCCATAGAAACATAGGTCCAGAAATCTCTATCTAAATCTATAACGATATTATTAATACGTTTTAAGGTATCAAACATAGCCGCCATATGATCATAATGCTCTATTTGTGTTGTTGGAAAAGAATGATGTAAACCTAACTTTTCTTGTACAAAATCACTCCCAAAAGCTTTCCAGTCTATTGATGGATATGCAACTTTATGCGCATTAAAATTACCTGTAGCACCACCAAACTTCGCAGCATTAGGTATTTCATTTAATAAATTGAATTGTGCTTTTAAACGCACTACGAAAACATCAATCTCTTTACCTAAGCGAGTAGGAGATGCAGGTTGCCCATGGGTTCTAGCCAACATAGAAATATCTTGCCATTCAATAACAAGTTCTTGTAATCTTTCTAAGAGTTCTAAATATTGGGGTACATACACATCATTCATAGCTTCTTTTATAGATAGCGGAATTGCAGTGTTATTTATGTCTTGAGAAGTCAACCCAAAGTGAATAAACTCTTTGTGCGCTTGCAAACCTAAAGTATCAAATTTTTCTTTTATAAAATACTCAACAGCTTTTACATCATGATTTGTAATACTTTCTATATCTTTTATTTTTTGAGCATCTTCTGCAGTAAAATCTATATAAATTTTTCGAAGCTCATCAAATAAACTATTGTCAAAACTCATTAATTGTGGCAAAGGTATTTCGCATAAAGCAATAAAATATTCAATTTCTACTTTAACCCTGTATTTAATTAGAGCTTCTTCAGAAAAATAGTTTGCTAGTTCTTCAATCTTTCCTCTGTATCGTCCATCAATAGGAGAGATTGCATTTAGTTTTGTTAAGTTCATTTTTAGTTGAGTTGTTATCTACAAAAATAAGTATTAAAAGACACTTATTAATATGTTTTGTATGTTTTTCTTATGTTGTTTTTTTTTTCTTTAATTTAGTAGGATATAGGGTTGTCTGGTGGTTCGAGAATAATACTCTTAGTACTATTAATGTATATTTGTTTTAAAATTATATTTTAATGTTAGAAATAAAAAGACTTTTTTACATATTTGCTTTTTTTACTTTTTATTTCATGAGTAAAGATTGCAATGCTCAAAAAATTAATTTATTTGATGGTAATAATAAGCGAACTGGAACATGGAAAAAATATCATTCTAATAAAAAAATTCGATATACAGGTCAATTTAAAGATGGAAAGGAGTTTGGTGTTTTTAAATTTTATGATAGAACTACATCCAGAAAACCGGTTATTATAAAAAAATTTTACGAAAATTCAGATTCCTTATTTGTGCAGTTTTATAGTTTAAACGGAAATCTAAAAACGGAAGGAGTTTTAAATGAAAGAAAAAGAGTTGGGCTTTGGAAATACTTTTATAAAAATGGTGCCGTAATGTCTCAGGAAAACTACAAAAATGGTTTGCAGCATGGAGAACAGTTCGTGTTTTATTCGAATGGTAAAATAACTGAAAGATCTTTATTTAAAGACGGTTTGTTAGATGGTATTTCAAGTAAATATTCGAGTAAAGGAATTTTAATAGAAGAAGTTGTCTATAACAAAGGGAAGCCAAACGGTCTTGCAAAATATTTTGAATTGAACGGAAACATAAAGGAAACTGGTATGTATGCAGATGGAAAAAGAGTCGGAAAGTGGGAATATTATTTAGAAGGTGAAATTGCTCCGGAAGATTCCTTGAAAAAAAATAAAGGAAAGATTTATAAAAAACAATAAACCCTCAAGAAGCTACCTGAGGGTTTATATTTAAAATAATTTTTGTGAGATTGTTATTTTAAAAGAACTTTATCAATAGCGTGTATTACACCATTACTTGCTTGCACGTCTGTAGCAATAATAGTACTTACTCTATTGTTTGCATCGGTTAATGTTGCACCATTTGTAATATTTGCAGTAATATTACCCCCTAAAGTTCCAATAGTCATACCATCACTTAAGCCAGCAGCTAAAACATTTGCACCGGCAACGGCATGCATTTCTAATGTTCCTTTTAGGGTAGGTTCATCAATATCATCCAAAGAAGCTACGTTTAGTTCTGCTAATAAATCTACAAAAGCGGCATTTGTTGGCGCAAATATAGTAAACGGAGCAGGTGCTGTTCCGTTTGCTGTTGAAAGCGTTCCTACGAAATCAAAGGTTAAATCTGATCTGGTTAAGGCAGTTACTAAAATAGAAAAATTAGGATCTGCTGCTGCAAATGTGACTACTGTTGGCAAACCAATAACCGCATTCACCGCGTGTATCGTTCCATTATCCACAGATACATCTGCAGTAGTCACTGTCGAAACTCCGTTAATAACTACCCCATTAGTAGTATTTATAAATAAACTCATGTTATTTCCATTCGGAGTTGCTGTAGATAGAGAGTTTACAGAATATCCAGTTTCCAACGAAGAAGATACAGCATTACCACTAACTACATGATTTAATAAAACTTGAGTTAAAACATCCGTTGGAATATCAGCTAATGCACTAAAGTTGTTGTCTGATAAAAACGTTGCAAAAGCCTCATTATTTGGAGCAAATACAGTAAAAGGTCCTTCACCATCTAGAACAGCCGGCAAATTACCATTAGCTAATTGCAGCGCTTCTAACAAAATGCTATAATCTGAAGAATTACTTACAGCATCTACTATTGTGTTTTTTATTGGTACTGGCATCGTTTCGTCATCATTATTACAACTTGTAAATGCTGTAAATGATAAAATTAAAATTAATACTGTTTTAAATAAAAGTCTAAATGTTTTCATAATACTGTTTTTGTTTAATGAATATTTATAAATGATAAACAAACTTAAGTAAAATTATTATTGTTTAACTATATTTAGTAAAACTTAAACAAAATATTAACATTTGAGAATTTATAACCCTATTGTTAATTTGATTAAACCTTAAGAAATAAAAATCAATGTTGTAAATTTGCGAATCAATTAATAGCGAATGAAAAGAGTAGTTGTAGGTCTTTCTGGAGGTGTAGATTCTAGTGTTACTGCCTATTTATTAAAAGAACAAGGGTACGAGGTTATTGGGCTTTTTATGAAAAATTGGCATGATGATTCTGTAACTATTTCTAATGAATGTCCGTGGTTAGAAGATAGTAACGATGCTATGATTGTTGCTGAGAAATTAGGTATTCCATTTCAAGTTGTAGATTTAAGTAACCAGTACAAAGAGCGTATTGTAGATTATATGTTTGATGAATATAGTAAAGGAAGAACTCCAAACCCGGATGTGCTATGCAATCGAGAAATAAAGTTTGATGTATTTATGGATATAGCACTAAAATTGGGTGCAGATTATGTTGCAACAGGCCATTATTGCAGAAAAGGCTTAGAAATAATTAATGGCGAACCTGTATATAAATTATTAGGAGGTAAAGATAAAAATAAAGACCAATCTTATTTTTTATGTCAACTTTCTCAGAAACAATTAACAAAAGCAATGTTTCCTATTGGTGAATTAACAAAACCAGAAGTTAGAGAAATTGCTAAAAAAGCCGATTTAATTACTGCTGAAAAGAAAGATTCTCAAGGTTTGTGTTTTATTGGTAAAGTGCGATTGCCAGAATTTTTACAACAAAAATTGCAACCCAAAGAAGGTAGAATTATAAATATCCCTAAAGATTTTTCGCAGTACACAAAGTTAATTCCTGCGTTTAAAAGTAAAGAATCGGAACTTGCCTATTTATCTACTAAGTTTTCATACAATGAAGAAGACGGGAAGGTTTTAGGAAAGCATCAAGGAGCCCATTATTTTACAAAAGGACAACGCAAAGGATTAAATGTTGGCGGAACAAAAGAAGCACTATATGTTATAGAAACAAACGTAGATACAAATACTATTTATACAGGTGAAGGAAAAAATCATCAAGGATTGTATAGAAATGTATTGTTTGTTTCGAATGAAGAAATCCATTGGATTCGTGAGGACTTAACGTTAAAGATTGGCGAAACGTTAGAGGTAGAAGCTAGAATTAGATACAGGCAGGTTTTAGAAAAAGCGACTTTACACAAAGTAGCGTCTGGTTTATATGTAGCCTTTGAGAACAAGCAATCGGCTATTCAAGAAGGTCAATTTGTTGCTTGGTACAAAAATGAAGAGTTATTGGGTTCTGGTGTAATTTCTTAACACCTGCGAATAAAGGAATAATGAATTTTTTCAATGAATATTAATAATAAAAGGTTTACTAAAAATCCGATCAATAACGGATCGGCTTTTTTTGTAATTAACATATTTTTTCTTTTTTTAAAAGAATATCATAAAAAGTATTGTTTTTAAATTACTGGCAGTATCTTTGCATTTCAATTAGCGTTGTTAGTAATTAAACAAGCAACGTATTTAATATTATTATTATGAATAAAGGTACCGTAAAATTTTTCAATGAATCTAAAGGATTCGGATTTATTACTGAAGAAGGAAACAACAAAGAACATTTTG
>JBLHGY010000127.1:0-5536 GCA_047616665.1 Polaribacter sp. | reverse complement strand
TCGGAAAAGGCTCTGTTACTTTAGAAGACTTTAAGCATACAGACTTGGTAATTGTTATCGGTCAAAACCCAGGAACCAACCATCCTAGAATGTTATCTGCACTTGGAGAAACAAAAAAAAATGGCGGCAAAATTATTACTGTAAATCCGCTACCAGAAGTTGGATTAATGAATTATAAAGACCCACAGAATCCGTTAAAATGGATCGGTTCTGGACAAGATTTAACAGATCTCTTCTTACAAGTAAAAATAAATGGTGATGTGGCGTTGCTAAAGATTATTTTAAAATTGATGAAAGCAAAGGAATTAGAAAATCCTGGAAGTGTTTTTAATCACGCTTTTATCAATGAAAAAGCTGCTGGTCTTGAAGAAATGCTAATAGACTTAGATGTATATTCAATTGAAGAATTGCTTCCTCAAACAGGAATTTCTTTAGAAAAAATAGAAGAAGCTACAGCACTCATCATTCATAATGAAAAAATTATTATTTGTTGGGCAATGGGCTTAACACAACACAAGAATTCTGTAGATAATATTAGAGAATTGGTAAATATTCTTCTATTAAAAGGAAGTATTGGAAAAAAAGGGGCTGGAACCTGCCCGGTACGCGGACATTCTAATGTACAAGGAGACAGAACTATGGGAATTTGGGAAAAAATGCCAAATTCTTTTTTAGATAAATTAGAAGCAGAATTTAATTTTAAATCTCCAAGAAAACATGGTTTAGATGTGGTTGCATCTATTGAAGCAATGCACCAGAAAAAAATAAAAGTATTTTTTGGCATGGGTGGTAATTTTGTTTCGGCAACGCCAGATACCGAGTTTACAGCAAACGCCATGAAGCATTGCGACTTAACAGTTCATGTTTCTACAAAACTAAATAGAAGTCATTTAATTCATGGTAAAAAAGCACTGATTTTACCCTGTTTAGGTAGATCTGAAAAAGACATTCAAGCAACTGGTGAACAGTTTATATCTGTAGAAAACTCTATGGGAATTGTGCATCAATCTAATGGGCATTTAGAACCACACTCTAAAAAATTATTAAGTGAACCGGCAATTGTGGCCGGTTTGGCAAATGCGACTTTAAAAGAATCTAAAACGAATTGGACTACTTTAGTTTCTAATTACGATTTGATTCGCGCTAAGATTGAGAAAGTTATTCCGGGTTTTGAAAATTATAACAAAAAAGTACGTGTAAAAGGTGGCTTCTATCTACCTAATAACGCCAGAGAGAATAACTTCGCTCCCACTGCTAGTGGTAAAGCAAATTTTTCTTTAAATAGACCTTCCGATGTACATTTAGAAAGAAACCAATTTATTATGATGACTATCCGTTCTCATGACCAATATAATACTACAATTTATGGATTAAATGATCGGTATAGAGGAGTTTTAAATGAAAGGAGAGTACTTTACATGAATGCAGGCGATATGAGCAATCAAAACTTAGCACCATTGGATTTAGTAGATATAAAAAGTCATTTTAATGGAGAAGAAAGAATCGCAAAAGGCTTTCTCATTGTAAAGTATAACATTCCTAAGCAATGTACAGCAACTTATTTTCCGGAAGCAAACGTATTAGTGCCTCTAAAAAGTGTGGCCAAAATGAGCAATACACCGGCCTCCAAAACAGTTATCATTAGCATTGTAAAAAGATAAATAAGATACTGTTGCCTTATACTTTTAGCTTAAAATGTGAAACAACCTTTCTGCACTCAAAGAAATAGAGCTAATTGCAATTCAGTGAGATAATTTTTAAAAAAAAGTACTTATTTAAAAATTAAGAAAACAATGATTGAAATGGATTTACTTTAATTACTTCACCTTTTGTACCAATATTTTATCTCTCAATTCTTGAACGAAATTAAGATATTCTGCTATTCTATTTTTTTCAAATAAGCCCCTGTTGGTAGTAATTTCTCCTTTAATAATTATTTGGGAAGAATCTAAAGTAGTCTCGTCTATACTATTGATAGAAAATAAGTACATTTCTATTATAATAGGTAGTGAAGAAATACCTTTGCTAGTTGCTATATAACGAGTACTTTTTTTTGTTCCAGTAGGATCTAGTTTTTCAATAAGGCCTTGTCCTGAAAGAGACTTTAATCTATTCGCAAGAATGTTAGTTGCTATTTTTTCTTTCGAAGCTTTCAACTCTTTAAATCTAGATTTTTTATGCAATATAATGTCTCTTAATATTAAGAGAGACCATTTATCTCCTAACATGGAAACAGAATAAGCAATAGCACAAGTATTTGGATTTGTTAAATTCAAAATATAGGTTTAAAATTAATTAATTAATTGTTTTTATACACTATAAAAATAATAATATGCTATATTTCTTGTGTTATATAATTTACCATAAAAGTATCACAATAAAAGGTGTTATATAATTAAAATAATGTTAATATTAATAATTTGTCTAATTTATAACATTAAAAGTTAAACACAATGTAATTAGTTATTAAAACTATGATAATAATAAAACAATAAAATAAGTTGCTTTCAGGTACTAATTTTGTAACTTTAAGACTAATTATAAATTAAATTAATAAATTATGAAAAACAACTTAACTTTTGTGGCTTTATGCTTCACAATATTTTTAAATGCACAATGGATGAATGACACTTCCTGTAGCAAGAAAGCCTCACTTATTACCAATAACGCAATAGAGTATGCAATGAATTTAGAACACATGGCTGCTTTTGGTGCTGCCAATTCAGCACTACTAATAGATGAAGATTGTGGTTGTGCAAAACTTATTTTGGCTGCTGTAAGCAGTAACAATGAAAACTGGGGAAGTAGATCAGAAAAGCTTAAAGCTATAAATACAACAAAATTAAGCCCAGAAGAAAAAGGATGGTATCAATATTTAGCAGCCTCTTCAGAAGACAGACAAGCAGTAAGCAAAAGTCTTGCAAGTAAATTTCCAAAGAGTGCGCTAATGAATTATCTCGGAACAGGTCCTCAAGATTTTAATTCATTTAAAGTTTTTGCTGAAAAATTTCCTTCACACGCTTCCTCTGCATATAACATGATCTCTTATGGTTACATGAGAGGAGATTTCGGAAAAGAAGATGCAACCAACGCTATGAAGTATGTGAAAATGTCTCAAGATATGCATGACGGACCCAATTCACATGATTCTATGGCAGAGCATTACGCAACCAATGGCGATTACGAAAATGCATTAAACGCTGCACTAAAAGCAGTGGATTATGCAACTTTTGCTTCTCCATACATGAAAACTGCACAACTATATTATGCTAAAAAAAATAAAAAAAGCATTAGTGATAAAGTTATATCACATCAGGAAACAATGCAAAAAGCAATCATGTCTGGCGACTATGAAGCTTACAAAAAATTTGAGCATCCAGAAATCAAAGTTCCTACCGGAGACTCTAACTTAAATCCTTTTTATATTTATACTGAAAAAGATGTAGTTCTAGACACAGAAATAACATGGGAATTCTTTAAACTTTCTAATATGGAAACTTATTTTTCTCCAGATATGAACACTGCTGTAATTACATTTGTAGCAGATGGTAAATATACTTTTATAGACAATGGTGAAATCGTATCGTATGCTACTAGAGGTTCATCTGTATGGAATTACACAGATGACGGCTGGAAGGTATTACACACATCTTACGCCCCTAGAAAAGGAAGAGTTGGCATTCCGGAAAGAACTAATTAATAAAAGAAAATTGAACTAGAAAAAAGTAATAAATTGCTATAAAAAAAACCTTCATGTGAGGGTTTTTTTTATAGCAATTTATAAGTTAATTCTACTGAAGAGCTTCAAATACAATTGTTAAAAAAAACAGGAGCCCCATTAAAAACCATCTTTATTATAGACTACCTTTTTGGAGTTACTTAAACATTTTACATAAAATTACAGTACTCCCTTTTTTAACGTCAGTTGCTGCCCTTCAAAAAATCCACCAATGTACCATGCTTATGTTAAACTCATTAGAAGTAAAATAACCTTTCAAAAGAGTTTGATTTTAATCTAGCATCATTAGGGTTTAATTGCAATTAAATAATTGTTTTTATTTCATAAAAAAAAGCCCACAATTTGTTAGGCTTTTTTTTTTAAAAGGAAATTAAAATTTATTCTTCTGAAATTTCTTCTGAAACCTCCTCTACTTGTAGCGATGCTATTAAACCTCCTGCATCAAAATAATCTCCACCAGAAATAATTTTACCATCTTTAAAATCCCATGTATGATAAGCGGTTAGCTCCCACTTTTTTCCAGTAGCAGAATGTACTCCTGTCCATTTTCCGTAAGACCTTACACTACCATCTTGTAATCCTGTATCAGCGAAAACTCCTGGTAAATAATTTCTTGGCGTATATACCGTCTCTTCCATAACATCTTGCCAATTAAGAAGGTACGCTCTAAAGTCTTCCTTTCCTATTGTAGTAGCACCGTGAAAAGCAGGCTGCCATGCTAACTCTTCATGCACTAGTGCCATCTGTGCATTCACATCTGTTTCTTCACCTTGCAGCTTTAAAAACGCTTTTACAGTTTCCGTATTTTGCTCGTATTCTGGATGCATTCCTGGTGTGCAGGATACAAAAACACTAAACAAAGCAATAGCTAGTAGTTTTTTCATTTTAAATTGATTTTAAGTTAATTATAATTTAAGTTTTAAATTATTCTGTTGAAACTCTTTCATGCACCGTAAACTCTTGTACTTTTCCGTTTACAATTAAGGCATCATGTATTTGATTTACTTTTATATTTTTCCCGTCTATATTTAAAGTTACATCATGCGAAGAAGTAACGTATTGTTTTAACACGCCCTCTTTAGATGTAAATGCATTTGCTATTAAAAACTTTGTAGTCCATTGCGGATTTGCATCGCTTTCAAACCAAGTTTTTAAAAAGGTTGTCTGTTCATCAGAACCATTAAAAACCTCTCCTTTTGGGCCTTTTATTTTAAAGTTTTTTGTTGCATTTAAGCCTTCTATGGTAGCGATATCTTTTTCATTGTGAGCTTTAATATACGCTTCCCAAACAGCTACAGTAGAAATATCTCCTACCGTAAGCGGCGTCCTCACCTCTTCTGAAATATCATACCCAATTATAGTTGTGGCTGCATCTGTTATTGGCTGTTGGCAGCTAAATAATACAATTACTATACCTAGTACAAATAGTTTTTTCATCTAAAATTGGTTTAGGATTAATTAGTTTATAAAGATATGTAAATTAATTGTTAAAAACAATTAATTTGCATCATAAAATTTAAAGAACAACCCATATATTATAAGACGATACTCTGCACTGTAACCTCTATAAAAGCACTTAATTTTTAAAACACTCTAGCTCTTTTAACTGAAAGGCATTAGAAAATTCTATCACAGTCTTTTAAAATGAAAACCAAATAAAATAGGCATTGTATAGAACTAATTAGACCATAACTTAAAATTAGCAGAAATAATTACTAAGAAACCATTCTTGTGCTTCCTCTTTTTCATAAAAAAGAGAAAATTAAATTTATATTAACACACGAAAATAGAGAGCAC
>JBLHGY010000126.1:0-5567 GCA_047616665.1 Polaribacter sp. | reverse complement strand
AAATTTTAGACATTTTAATTGAAAATGCAAGAACCCCATTTACGGATATTGCAAAACAACTTTTAGTGTCTGCAGGTACAATTCATGTTCGTGTAAAAAAGATGGAAGATGAGGGTATTATTCAAGGATCTACACTTTCGCTAAACTATGAAAAGATGGGGTATTCTTTTATAGCACATGTAGGGGTTTATCTAGAAAAAACATCTATGACCCAAAGTGTTATAGAAAATTTAAGAAAAATACCGAATGTTACTGTAGCGTATGTAACTGCTGGAAAATATAATATTTTTTGTAAAGTGAGAGCTAAAGGTACAAATGATGCGAAAGATATTATTTATGAAATAGATGATATTCCTGGGGTAAATAGAACAGAAACGATGATTGCTTTAGAAGAAAGCATCAATGATAAAAAGAGAATGATGCATGCAATTTTCAAAGAATTGTAGTATTAAAAGCATCGCATAAATATAAAAAAAACCTTTTCATGAAAATGATAAGGTTTTTTTATGTTTTGTATTTATGATACCTGTATTCAATTTAATTCTGAATTATTTAACCTATCGAGTCTGCAGTGTATTAATCATAATTTCTGCGCAAAAACTATATTTTATGTTTCAATAATACTTCTTTTAATTCGTGTAAAAAGTGGAATTTATTGAAGATATAATTTGAATTAATTTTTGTAAATAATTGTAAAAAAATAAAACAGTTAGAATTGGTTGGTAATTTAAAAAAAACAAATAAAAGCAGGTATTAATTATTAAATATTCTTATTTTTAAGAAACTATTAGCAATTTATGAAAAACAAACAAATCATTTTAAAAAAGAGACCAAAAGGCTTTCCAGATGAAAATACTTGGGCTATTGAAACAGCAACGATTCCGGAACTTGAACAAGGAGAAATTTTAATTGAGCATCATTATGTTTCTTTAGATCCTGCAATGCGTGGTTGGATGAATGATACAAAATCTTACATTCCGCCAATAGAATTAGAGCATGTAATGCGAGCGGGTGCGATTGGTAAAGTGATTAAAAATAACAACAACCCTAAGTTTGAAATTGGAGACTGTGTTACTAGTTGGGGCGGTGTGCAACAATATTCTGTATCTAACGGAGATGGCTGGTATAAAGTAGATGAGAAACTGGCTTCGATGCCAATGTATTTGGGAGCCTTAGGAATGCCTGGAATGACTGCTTATTTCGGAATCTTAGAAGTTGGTAAAATAAAAGAAGGAGATATTGTTTTAGTTTCTGGCGCAGCTGGTGCTGTTGGTTCTGTAGTTGGACAAATAGCCAAGTTAAAAGGTTGTACCGTTATTGGTATTGCTGGTGGGCAAGAGAAATGCGATTATATTAAAAATGAATTGGGTTTTGATGAAGCAATTGATTATAAGAACGAAAATATTTATTCTGCCTTAAAAAAGAAGTGTCCTAAAGGAGTAGATGTGTTTTTTGACAATGTTGGTGGTGTAATTTTAGATGCTGCTTTAAGTAAGTTAAGAATGCATGCAAAAGTTGTTATTTGTGGTGCTATTTCTCAATACAATAACAAACATAAAATAAACGGACCCAGCAATTATTTATCTTTATTAGTAACGCGTTCTTCAATGCAAGGCATGGTTGTTATGGATTATACCAAAGATTTTGGAACGGCTGCAAAACAAATGGGAATTTGGATGCAAGAAGGAAAACTAAAATCTAGAGAAGATATTTATGAAGGCATCGAAAACTTTCAAGAAACGTATAACAGACTTTTCTCTGGTAAAAAGAATGGGAAACTAGTTTTAAAAGTGAAGGCATAATAATGGAGCAGGAGCATTTTTTTCAATGTCCGCATTGTTGGGAAGAGATTTCAATGATATTAGATGGCAGTATAAGAGCGCAGACCTATATAGAAGATTGTGAAGTTTGCTGCAATCCTATTGAAATATCACCGAATTTTGAAGATGGTGAATTAATTGGGTTTCGATCGACTTCTATTGATCAATAAATAAAGTTGTTCTTTTTTTAGAGGTATTAGAAGTTTACTTTATTTGATTGTGGTTCTTTCTTTGGCAGGTTTGCTATTCGGATTAGTCCAGGTAAATTCTTCGAATAAGGAAATCCAATCTTTTGGGAACGCTGCCTTTAAGACCAGTTTTTCTTCAGAAAAAGGATGTTTAAATGCTAGTTTTCCAGCATGTAAAAAGAGGTTTTTCCATCCAAAATTTTCCTCAAACATGAGGTCGTGGTTTTTATCACCATATTTTGTATCACCAATTAAAGGGTGACTAATTTTAAGTGTATGCAGTCTTAATTGATGTTTTCTACCTGTTTTAGGTTGCAACGCTACCAAGCTGTAACGTGAAGAATCGTAAGGTTTTACAGGGATGTCTAAAACAACCTGTTCCAGTGTTTTTAAATAGGTTAATGCCTCTTTATATACATTTGAATCGCGTCCTTTTACCGGAGAATCGATGGCTTTAGTTTCGGGTGAAAAACCTCTTACAACTCCGTAATATGTTTTTTCAATCTCATTATTCGTAAACAATTCTTGAAATTTAGAAACATAGACAGTTTCTTTTGCCAACAGCATAATTCCTGAAGTTTTTCTATCTAAGCGATGAATAGGATAAACCTTTATTCCTTTTTCTCTTTGAATCAATTGTAGAAGCGCTATTTCATCTGCAACATTTCTAGAGTGGTGTGCATGATGTACCACCATATTATTTGGTTTGTTCACACAAATAAAATAGGAGTCTTCAAAAATTATATCTAATTCCATTCTTGCTAAGTATCTACTTTATTAAAGAGGCTTTCTTCTTGTTAGAAAAATTTAAATATTGAATTAGTAATAAAGCGATTACACCACAAACAAAAAAACCAATAAATAGAGGTAAAGCAGTGGTATTTATAAAACTGCCAATAAGCATTGCTATGGGCACTGCCATAATTGTAGATACAAAACCATTAATTGCAGCACCAATTCCTGCAATATGGCCAATTGGTTCCATCGCTAAAGCTCTCGTATTTCCAAATAAAAAGGCAATTGCAAAAAATTGCAAGCCAAAAAATGTGACTAAAACATAAATACTTGGGTTGGTTTCACCCGAATACATAAATATATAAACAAAAGGAATTAATGTAAAAATAATCGTAAAAATACGTACTAGTTTAAACATACCTAATCGTACTACAAAGGTTCCATTTAAGAAAGTAGCAATACCAATAAAAAAAGCTAAACCTGCAAAAATAAAAGGAAACTCATCTTTTAAATTGTATTGCTGCTCGAATATTAATTGACTTGCACTTAAATACACCATAAAAGAACCGGTAATACATCCAGAAAAAAATGTAAAAATTACTGCATTCTTATGTTTTATAAATTCCTTTAACCCTGCAATAAGCAGCGATACTTTAAAATCTCTTTTGTTTTCTTTCTTTAATGTTTCTGGTTGTCTTTTCCAGAGCCAAAGCATTACGGCCAAACCAAATAATAACTGACTGTAAAATATAGATTGCCATCCATATAAATCTAACATTATCTTACCCAATGCGGGAGCTACAACTGGTACTAATATAAAAATAGCAACAACAAAAGACATTACTTTTGCCATGTAATTACCGCTAAAACGGTCTCTAATCATGGCAATACTAATAGTTCTTGGTGCAGAAAGTCCAATTCCTTGTGCAATTCTTCCAGCAATCATCATTTCTAAACTTGTAGAAAAAACACAGATTAAACTAGCCAAAGCAAAAACAATAAAACCGATGTAAATAATTGGTTTTCTTCCATAACTATCAGATAATGGACCAGAAATTAATTGCCCAAACCCTAATCCTAGAAAGATCATGGTAATTAATAGCTGATTATTTGTAGCATCGGTAATACCTATCGTATCGCCAATATTTGTCATAGCTGGGAGCAAAGCATCTATTGCCAAAGAAACCAGAGACATTAAAGCCGCCATAATAACAATAAATTCGAACTCAGATTTTTGCCTAATTTTCATCGGACAAAAGTAGTTATTTAGGTATAATATCTATGGGTATTATACATTCTTTATAAAAATGTTATTTGAAGGATTTTTCTGAAGTTCATAATCGATAAAATCTACATATTATTTAATCTACTTTAATTGTCTTAAATTTTTACAAGTATCATATTGTATAAGCCTTATTTTTATTTTATCTCTAATATTTTAAGAGAACAAAGGCTGTATCTTTATTTTTTTTAATAATTATAGATATCATTTTATGAGTACATTATCAACAATTACAGTAGAACAACCCCAATTAATAAATGCAATAGACACTATTTGGGTGGCTATTTGTGGTGCAATTATCTTTTTTATGGAAGGTGGATTTGCATTATTAGAAGCTGGTTTTGTAAGATCTAAAAATGCCATGAGTATTATTGCAAAGGTTATAATAGATATTACTTTTGGAGGAATTGCTTTTTATTTAATAGGTTTTGGAATTGCTTATGGGAATTCTAACGGTTGGTTTGCATTTGATACAGGAATAACTACCAAAGATTTAGGTTTAGGCTTAACGGTCTCTAATAAACTATTTTGGTTTATACAATTAGGTTTTGCAATTGCAGCCATTTCTATTGTATCTGGGGCAGTAGCAGAGCGAATGAAAATTTGGAGTTATGCAATTTATGTTTTTATTTTCTGTGCAGTAATGTATCCTTTAGTTGCAAATTGGGTATGGAATCCGAATGGATGGTTAGCTTTAAGAGGTTTTAACGATTTTGCTGGTTCTGCAGCGGTGCATGCTATGGGTGGTTTTTCTGCGTTGGCAGCAGCCATTGTTTTAGGACCAAGAATAGGAAAATATCGAAAAAATGGAGAAGTAAATGCAATTCCTGGTCATAATTTACCATTGGCAGCCATTGGTGCTTTTATATTATGGTTTGGTTGGTTTGGGTTTAACCCAGGTTCTACCTTGGGTGCAGTTGGTAATTGGGAATTAATAGGTACTGTAGCAACAAATACATTTTTAGCCTCTGCAGCAGGAGGAATTTCAACCATGTTTTACACCTATTTTAGATACGGTCAAATAGATATTACCATGACAATTAATGGAGTTTTAGCTGGTTTAGTTGCCATTACTGCAGGTTGCAATGTAGTAGGCCCAAATGCTGCTATAATTATTGGTTTAATTGCGGGTGTTTTGGTAGATATTGCCGTATTGTATATTGATAAATTAAAAATTGATGATCCTGTTGGTGCAATTGCGGTGCATGGCGTTAACGGTTTCTTTGGTGCTCTAGCTGTGGGTTTATTTGCTACGGATGGTGGTTTGTTTTTTGGTGGAGGTACAGCAATGTTAGCTACACAAGCATTAGGGGTTCTTGTAATTGGTACTTTTGGTTTTGTATTCACTTTTATATTGATGAAAATTATGCAAAAAACGGTGGGCATTCGAATTTCTAAGGTAGAAGAGTCTGCAGGTATAGATGCTGTTTCTTTTGGAGTAGAGGCATATTCTACTTTTGAATAATTATAAGTAACTAAATTTAAAAACATGAAAAAAATAGAAGCAATTATAAGGCCATCAAAACTAAAGGATGTACAAAC
>JBLHGY010000125.1:0-5573 GCA_047616665.1 Polaribacter sp. | reverse complement strand
TAGAAATCCAGATTTCATCTCCAGCTTTCTTTGCGCCTTTTGCAAATAATTGGTATTCCCATTGTCCAGATGCAACCTCTTGGTTAATTCCTTCGAAATTTAAACCAGCATCAATACATAAATCAGCATGCTCTTCAACGAAAGCGCGGCCATGTGTATTTTTTCCACCAACAGAACAGTAGTACATTCCTTGTGGAGCCGGGTAACCACCTCTTGGGAATCCTAAAGGTAAATCGGTATCTGTATCCATAATAAAGTATTCTTGTTCAAATCCGAACCAGAAATCATTATCATCATCTTCAATAGTAGCTCTTGCATTAGAAATGTGCGGAGTTCCGTCAGCATTCATAACTTCAGTCATTACTAAATACCCATTTATTCTGTTAGGGTCTGGATAAATAGCAACTGGCTTTAAAATACAGTCAGATGCTCCTCCAGAAGCTTGTTTTGTAGAAGAACCATCAAAAGACCAAAGTCCTAATTCTTCAACAGTTCCTTGGAAGTTTTCATGCTCTTCAACTTTTGTTTTACTTCTTAAGTTTTGAGTTGGTGTGTATCCATCTAACCAGATGTATTCTAACTTGATTTTTGCCATGATATTTGTTTATGTGAAATTAATAGTGCAAAAATGAAATAAAATACCTACATATCAAAAAATATAGGGGTAAAATGTTTAATTTTACCGTAAAATAATTTTATCCCTAATTTTAGTGGGGGTGATTTATTTATAAGTAAATAAAATACATATAAAACTAACAATATGTCAATTATTAGATTCAATGCTTTACAAGAAGCATTAAAAAGAAAACCAGTTGCGGTGCATCAGACCGAAAAAAGGTCTACACTTTTTGGGCAAAATGTATTTAATAAGCACGCCATGCAGCAGTATTTAACACGTACGGCTTTTGAAAGTGTAATGAATGCAATTGAGCACGGCACAAGAATAGATCGTAAAATTGCAGATCAGGTAGCAGTAAGTATGAAAGATTGGGCCTTGTCTAAAGGTGCTACGCATTATACACATTGGTTTCAGCCATTAACAGGGGCAACAGCAGAAAAGCATGATGCTTTTTTTGAGTCTATTAATGGCAGTTTAGCGATGGAGAAATTTGATGGTGAGCAACTTGTGCAGCAAGAACCAGATGCATCTAGTTTTCCTAGTGGAGGTATTAGGAATACATTTGAAGCTAGAGGTTTTACGGCTTGGGACCCAACATCACCCGCATTTATTTATGAGAGAACACTTTGTATTCCAACAATTTTTGTTGCCTATACAGGAGAAGCTTTAGATAATAAAACACCATTATTAAAGGCGCTTCAAGCAATAGATGCGCATGCTACGGCAGTATGTAAGTATTTTGATAAGAACATAAATAAAGTAAATGCTACTTTAGGTTGGGAGCAAGAATTCTTTTTAATAGATGATGCTTTGGCAGTTTCTAGGCCAGATATTCAGTTAACAGGTAGAACTTTATTGGGGCATTCTTCAGCAAAAGGGCAACAATTAGACGATCATTATTTTGGAATAATTCCTGCAAGAGCAATGAGTTTTATGCAAGAGTTAGAAGAAGAATGTATGCTTTTAGGAATTCCTGTAAAAACAAGACATAATGAAGTTGCGCCAAATCAATTTGAAGTTGCGCCTATTTTTGAAGAGGTAAACTTGGCTGTAGATCACAATTCTTTATTAATGGATGTGATGCATAAAGTAGCTAAAAGGCATAGTTTTAAAGTGTTATTTCATGAAAAGCCATTTGCAAGTATTAATGGTTCTGCGAAACATAACAATTGGTCTTTGTCTTTAGATAATGGTACTAATTTATTAAGTCCTGGTAAAACTCCAATGAAGAACTTGCAATTCTTAACCTTTTTTGTGAATACCATAAAGGCAGTTTATGAAAATGAAGAACTACTTAGAGCTTCTATTGTTTCTGCAAGTAATGATTATAGATTGGGTGCAAATGAAGCGCCACCGGCAATTATTTCGGTTTTTATAGGGAGTCAACTTTCTGAGGTTTTAGATGAATTAGAAAATGTAACCAAAGGAAAGTTATCACCAAAAGAAAAAACAGATTTAAAATTAAATATTATTGGTAAAATTCCTGAAATATTATTAGACAATACAGACATTAATAGAACCTCTCCCTTTGCATTTACAGGCAATAAATTTGAATTTAGAGCAGTTGGTTCTTCTGCAAATTGTGCAGGACCAATGACGGTGTTAAACACCATTGTTGCAAAACAATTAAAAGAATTTAAAGTAGATGTAGATGCCTTGATAGATACCAATAATCTTAAAAAAGATGAAGCTGTTTTTAATGTATTAAGAGAGTACATTAAAGCATCTAAGAAAATTAGATTTGATGGAGATGGTTATACAGAAGCTTGGGAAAAAGAAGCTAAGAAAAGAGGTCTAAGTAATAATAAAACTGCGCCAGAAGCTCTAAAGGCTTTAGTTTCGAAAAAAGCGATAGCCCTATATAAAGAAATGGGTGTAATGAATAAGATAGAGATCGAAGCGCGTTACGAAATTAAATTAGAGGAATATACAAAGCGTTTGCAGATAGAAAGCAGAGTGTTAGGAGATATTTCTAGAAATCATGTAGTTCCTACCGCAATTATTTATCAGAATACATTATTAGAAAACACCAAGAATTTAAAGGAAATTTTTGGCGGAGAATACAAAAACATTGCCAAAGAGCAACTAGAATTAATTATGATAATTTCTAATCATATTACAGAAATTAATGCATTGGTACTTAAAATGGATGCACAACGTGCAAAAGCGAACAAGCATAGTGGTTTAAAATCTGCGGAAGAATATTGTAGCAAAGTAAAACCATTTTTTGAGCAAATTAGATATCATTGCGACAAGTTAGAGACCATGGTGGATGATAATTTGTGGCCGCTAACAAAATATAGAGAATTATTGTTTACAAAGTAATCATAAAAACATCCTACTTTTCGGTAGGATTTTTTATGTAAAAGACTAAATTTGCAGCACACAACACAACAACATGAGTCAAGAAGTTTCTAAAAGGTATGCACAAAGGGGTGTTTCTGCATCAAAAGAAGATGTACACAACGCAATTAAGAATATCGATAAAGGTTTGTTTCCAAAGGCATTCTGTAAAATTGTACCCGATTATTTAACAAATGATGCAGATTATTGCTTGATCATGCATGCAGATGGTGCGGGTACAAAATCTTCTTTAGCGTATATGTATTGGAAAGAAACAGGAGATATTTCTGTTTGGAAAGGCATTGCACAAGATGCATTAATTATGAATATTGATGACCTTTTGTGTGTTGGTGCAACAGATAATATTATGCTGTCTTCTACAATAGGTCGTAATAAAAGTAAAATTCCTGGTGAAGTTTTATCAGCAATTATAAACGGAACTGAAGAATTAATCGAAGACTTAAAAGGTTTTGGGGTTACAATACATTCTACAGGTGGTGAAACAGCAGATGTTGGCGATTTAGTGAGAACAATTATTGTAGACTCTACGGTAACGGCGCGTTTAAAACGTTCTGATGTGATAGACAATGCAAATATAAGTGTAGGCGATGTAATTGTTGGTTTAGAATCTTTTGGGCAAGCAAGTTATGAGACAGCGTATAATGGAGGAATGGGTTCTAACGGATTAACTTCGGCAAGACACGATGTTTTTCATAAATATTTAGCAGAAAAATACCCAGAAAGTTTTGATGCTGCAGTGCCTGAAGATTTGGTGTATTCTGGGAATACAAAATTGACAGATAAGGTAGCAAACGCTCCTATTAATGCAGGTAAATTAGTTTTGTCTCCAACAAGAACATATGCACCAATTATCAAAGAAATTTTATCTAAATTTAATTCAGATACCATTCACGGAATGATTCATTGTTCTGGGGGTGCACAAACCAAAATCTTACATTTTGTTGACAATTTACACATTGTAAAAGACAATATGTTTGAGGTACCGCCATTATTTAAATTAATACAAGAACAATCGAATACAGATTGGAAAGAAATGTATCAGGTTTTTAATTGCGGCCATAGAATGGAAATATATGTTTCTCCTGAAGTAGCAAAAGAAATTATTGCAATTTCTAAATCATTTAATGTAGACGCCAAGATTGTTGGTAGGGTAGAAACTGCAGAAACTAAAAAATTAACGATTACGAGTGAATTTGGAGTTTTTGAGTATTAGAAAATTTAGTTTTGAAAGCCGTATCAAAGGATATAAAAGATACTCAAAACGAACTATTTAACTTTCCTATAAAAATTGTAAATTCGCATTCCAAGAAAAGAGCAACAAATGTTAGATAAATTAAGAATTGTAAAACAACGTTATGATGAGGTTTCTGATTTGATTATTCAGCCAGAAATTATCATGGATCAGAAGCGTTATGCGCAATTAATGAAAGAATATAAAGATTTAGGAAGTGTTGTTGTAAAGGGAGATGAATATCAAGCTTTAACAAATAACATCGAAGAGGCAAAAGAAATTCTTGCGGATGGTTCTGATGCAGAGATGAACGAGATGGCAAAGATGGAAATTGATGAAGCCAATACTAGAATCCCTTTTTTAGAAGATGAGATTAGGTTTTTATTAATTCCAACAGATCCAGAAGATTCTAAAAACGCAGTAGTAGAATTACGTGCAGGAACTGGTGGAGATGAAGCAAGTATTTTTGCAGGAGATTTATTTAGAATGTATTCTAAATATTGTGAAGGTAGAGGTTGGAAAGTTTCTACGGTAGATTATTCTGAGGGAACCAATGGGGGTTTTAAAGAAATTCAGTTTGAAGTAAATGGTCCAGATGTATATGGAACATTAAAATTTGAGGCTGGTGTGCACCGTGTACAACGTGTTCCTCAAACAGAAACACAAGGTCGTGTGCATACTTCTGCAGCAACGTGTATGGTTTTTCCGGAAGCTGAAGAGTTTGATGTAGAAATTAACCCAAAGGAAGTAAGAATCGATTTTTTCTGTTCTTCAGGTCCAGGAGGGCAATCTGTAAACACAACGTATTCTGCAGTGCGTTTAACGCACATTCCAACAGGTTTGGTTGCACAGTGTCAAGATCAGAAATCGCAGCATAAAAACAAAGAAAAAGCCTTTAAAGTACTTCGTTCTCGTTTGTACGACATGGAGTTGGCAAAGAAAAATGCAGAAGACGCTTTAAAGCGTGGTTCAATGGTTTCTTCTGGAGATAGAAGTGCTAAGATTAGAACTTATAATTATGCACAAGGTAGAGTTACAGACCACAGAATTGGACTTTCATTGTATGATTTACCTAATATTTTAAATGGTGATATTCAAAAAATTATAGATGAGTTAATGTTGGCCGAAAATACAGAGAAATTAAAAAGTTTGAATGACGGAATATAAACCGTTTGCGCTATAAATATAAAAAGCCTTAGAATTTATTCTAAGGCTTTTTTATTGTTTAAAGATTTTTTTTATTTTCCAAATAAATGCAATTCTGTAAATTCTTTATCTATAGTTATAGCTTGTGTTTTGGCAGTATTTACATTCTCTAATTTAATCTCTACATTGTCTATTTGAATAGATGTAATTGCA
>JBLHGY010000124.1:0-5648 GCA_047616665.1 Polaribacter sp. | reverse complement strand
ACTTTCAACCCTATTCATGTAGGCCATTTAATTATTGCCAATCACATGGTAGAAAACTCAGATTTAGATGAAATCTGGATGGTTGTTACACCTCACAATCCGTTTAAAAAGAAAAATTCTTTATTAGACAATCATCACCGTTTAGAGTTGGTTTATAAAGCCACCGAAGAATATCCAAACATAAAACCATCAAATATTGAGTTTAAACTACCACAACCAAATTATACTTCATATACCTTAGCACACATTTCTGACCTTTATAAAGACAAAGATTTTTCTTTGATTATGGGTGAGGATAATTTGAAAAGTTTTCACAAATGGAAGAATTTTGAGACCATTTTAGAACATCATAAAATTTATGTGTATCCGAGAATTTCAGAAGGAATAATAGCAACACAATTTGACGAACATCCTAAGATTCATAAAATAGCAGCACCCATTGTACAAGTGTCGTCTACCATGATAAGAAACGGAATTAAAGATGGCAAGAACATAAAACCGATGCTAACTAAAGAAGTCTGGAGTTATATAGACGAAATGAATTTTTACAGAAAATAGTTTCAGGAATTTTTCGTTGTATATTTGTAATCCACAAACAATTATTTTGGCTAAAAAGAAGACAAAAAAAAGTAAATTTAAACAAAAACTAACTGATAAATACAGGTTAGTTGTTTTAAATGAAAATACATTTGAAGAACGATTTTCATTAAAACTATCTCGTTTAAATGTATTTGTTTTAAGTGGGTTTTTTTCGATCTTACTAGTGGTTTTAACTATTGTGCTTATAGCCTTTACACCAATCAAAGAATACATTCCTGGTTATGAATCTTCTAAACTAAAAGCAGATGCTGTGCAACTTACATTTGATGCAGAAGCTCTAAAACAAAAATTAAGAATTCTAGAAAATTACACCATTGCACTGCAGCCTGTTTTAACAGGAAAAATATCTTCTGAAGAAATAGATTCTCTGCAAGTGCAGGCAAGGCAATCTGTAATAGACGAAAGTAAACTAAACGCCACAAAAGAAGATTCTTTGTTTAGAGAGAAAGTAGACAGGGCCACTCGTTTTTCACTTTTAGACAATGCTAAAAGCAGTGTAAAAATTGTATTTTTTGCACCTTTAAAAGGGAATATATCACAAGATTTTGATGCAAATTCTAAACATTTTGCAATAGATATTGCTTCTAAAAAAGGCAACCCAATTAAAGCTGCGGCAGATGGTACTGTAATTTTTTCTGATTGGAGCGCAGACACTGGTTATGTAATTATCTTAAAACATAGTAAAGATTTTATTTCTGTCTACAAACACAACGGTAATTTACTAAAACAACAAGGAGATTTTGTAAAATCTGGAGAAGTAATTGCTAGTGTAGGCTCAACTGGAGCACTTACTACAGGACCACATTTACATTTCGAACTATGGAAAGGCGGCTATGCCGTAAACCCAATAAATTTTATAGATTTTAAATAATGAGTATCAAATCTTTCTTTGCAATTCCGTTTGCTAAAATTGCGACTAAAAAAGTATACAAATGGGCTAATAAACCTCATAAAACGCAAGAAAAAGTTTTTAAAAATTTAATCTCTAAAGGAAGTAAAACAGCTTTTGGTAAAGACCATAATTTTAATGACATTACTACCTATGAAGCCTTTAAAAAACAGGTTAAGGTAACCGATTACGAAGGTTTAAGGAAGTATGTAGATAGAATAGTAGCAGGAGAATCTGATGTTCTATGGCCAGGCAAACCGCTTTACTTTGCAAAAACCTCTGGCACAACTTCTGGCGCAAAATACATACCAATTACCAAGGATTCTATGCCAACGCATATTACCGCGGCAAAAAATGCTATGTTATTCTATATTGTAGAAAAAAATGATGCAAGTTTTGTGAATGGAAAAATGATTTTCTTACAAGGTAGTCCGGTTTTAGAAGATACAAACGGAGTTAAACTGGGTCGATTAAGCGGCATTGCGGCTCATTATGTTCCAAATTATTTACTCAAAAATCGTTTACCGTCTTGGAAAACAAATTGTATTGAAGATTGGGATACAAAAGTAAATGCAGTTGTAGCGGAAACTGTAAATGAAGATATGTCGGTAATTAGTGGCATTCCTTCTTGGGTGCAAATGTATTTTGAAAAACTAATTGAAAAAACAGGTAAATCAATTTCAGAAATCTTTCCAAATTTTAATTTCTTTATTTATGGTGGCGTAAATTTTGAGCCTTATAAAAATAAATTCGAAAGTCTTATTGGTAAAAAAATAGATTACATAGAACTATATCCTGCCTCAGAAGGCTTTATTGCGTATCAAGATTCGCAAACTGAAAAAGGAATGCTCTTACAATTAGATTCTGGGATTTTTTATGAGTTTATTCCTGCTTTAGAGTTTTATAATGAAAGCCCTACAAGAATTTCTCTTAAAGATGTAAAGATTGGCGTAAACTATGTTATTATTTTAAACACAACGGCAGGTCTTTGGGGATATAATATTGGAGATACTGTAGAGTTTACAACTACTAAACCATATAGAATTAAAGTTACTGGTAGAATTAAACACTTTATTTCTGCATTTGGTGAACACGTTATTGGTAAAGAAGTAGAGAAAGCATTAAATGATGCTATTAAAGAAACGGCTATAAATGTTAGCGAATTTACAGTTGCGCCCCAAGTAAACGCAGCAAGTGGTTTACCGTATCATGAATGGTTTATAGAATTTGAAAATGAACCTGAAAATTTAGAGGAATTTGCCAATAAAATAGACGCATCTATGCAAGCACAAAATATTTATTACTTCGATTTAATTAAAGGAAAAATTCTACGTCCGTTAATTATTAGAAGCGTAAAAAAAGGTGGTTTTCATGCATATATGAAATCTATTGGTAAATTTGGTGGACAGAATAAAATACCACAATTATCTGATAATAGAAAAATTGCGGATGTTTTAGATGACTTTTTAGTTAAAAATTAATAAAATAAAAACAAAATGGGAGATTATTTATTCTTAGGACTAGCAATTATGCTGGTTGTTGTGTACTTTTACAATAAATTTAGAAATAAAAAGCGGTAAAATTTTTACGAAATAGCATTACAACGCTGCTATAAAAAATTTATCGAAAATAAAAGCTTCACAAAGAAGTACCAACACAAAAGAAATGAGTACAATTAGAATTACAAAAAAATTTAATTTTGAAGCAGGACACGCTTTATACGGTTATGATGGGAAATGTAAAAATGTTCACGGACATTCTTATAAGCTTTCCGTTACGGTTTCTGGAAAACCAATTGCAGACAGCACAAACGTAAAGTTCGGAATGGTAATTGATTTTGGCGATCTAAAAAAGATTGTAAATGAAGAAATTGTAGATGTTTTTGATCATGCCACCGTTTTTAATAAAAACACGCCACACGTAGAATTGGCAAGAGAATTAATGGCAAGAGACCATCATGTTTTATTAGTAGACTACCAACCCACTAGTGAAATGATGGTGATAGATTTTGCACAAAAAATTAAAAGTAGATTACCAAAAAACATAAAGTTACACTCCATGAAATTGCAAGAAACAGAATCTAGTTTTGCAGAGTGGTTTGCTAATGAAAACTAATTTTAATAAAAAATAGACTTATGAAATTACTTAAATTTATCTTTTTTTCATCCTTTCTACTATTAATTATCAGTTGTAATGACGATAATGCAGATACAACCCCATTTATCTTATCAAATGAAAACATTGTAGGAACCTATAATATTAATGAACTTAATATCGAAAAAAAAGTAACCTCTGCAACCGATGTATCAGGAGTTTTAATACCATTTACAGTGGCTACCTCAACAAGTAATGGAGATGTTTTTCAATTTGCTTTTGTTTTAAACTCAGATGGTACCTTTAGTGCCTCTGGACCATTTGTAATTGAAACTGAAGTAACGCCAGCATCAGGAGATGTGGTTACAAGTCAAGAAATTGTAAATAAAACAAACTCTGGTACGTTTACCTTAAACTCAGAAGATGCAAAAATTACTTTTGTTTCTTCTATAGGAGACTTCTTAGAAGGCACTTATACGATTCTTTTATTTAATGAAACTACCCTTAGTTTAAATCAGGAAGTAGAAGAAACATCTGGTGCTATTACAAATGAAATTAATACAAGTATTAGCTTTATTAGATAAGATATATACCTATTACAAACAAAAAAGCTGTCTATTTAAAATAGACAGCTTTTTTGTTTCTTAAAATTTAAATAGCTACAAAGCCTTTTACTTCCCATTAAATTCGTTCATGGTATTTGCCAAACCGGCAGTGCCAAAAGACGTAATTATTTTAGCTGATAATGGTAAACGCTCTATTAATTGGCTAGTTTCTTCTTTACTCCATTGGCCTAGCACAAAATCTGCCTGCCTTCCTTTAGAATAGTTTGCTCCCACCCCAAATCTAAAACGAGGGTATTGTTGGGTATTTAGTTTCTCTTGAATATCTTTCAAACCGTTATGACCTCCAGCAGAACCTTTTGCTTTTATACGAATGGTACCAAAATCGATATGCACATCATCTGTAACTACTAAAATATTTTCTACGGATATATTTTCTTTATCCATCCAATATTTTACTGCTTTCCCACTCAAATTCATATAGGTACTTGGCTTTAAAAGAATAAAAGTTCTTCCTTTTAGTCTAAAGGTAGCTACCTCTCCTAACTTTTCTGTTTCAAAAGTTGTTTTGTGCACCTCAGCAACTTCCTCAAGAATTTTAAAACCTATATTATGGCGCGTATTGGCATACGCTGCACCAATATTACCCAAACCTACAATTAAAAATTTTTTCATTAACGCTTCTTTCGTTTCTGTATTAAGACTAAAAGTGTTTTTTAAAAAAGTCACTATATTCATTCATCAAAAATACTAAGAAAAAAAATAGTATTGTACTAAAAAAAATAAGCATAAAAAAAGCGCTACAAATATTGTAACGCTTTCTTGTTTTCTATAAGTTACTAAATTATTCTGCAGCTGGTGCAGCAGCTTCTGCAGCTTCTGCTTCTTCGTCTTCCGCATCATCAGTTGCGTTTCTAGAAGTTCTAACTTGCACAACAACAGTATTATCTGGGTGCATAAAAGTATAACCTTCATTAGCTAATGTAGCCACTACTAATTTACTTCCAATTTTTAACGCTGAAATATCAGCAGTTACAAAATCTGGTAAGTTAGCAGGCAATGCTTTTACTCTTAATTTACGGTTTGTAAAACGTAAAGAACCACCATTTAATACTCCAGGAGAAGTACCAGTTAATTGCACTGGTATTTTCATTGTAATTTCTTTATCATCAAATAACTGATAAAAATCTGCATGTATAATTTTATCAGATACCGGGTGAAACTGGATATCTTTTAAAATAGCAGGTATTTTTTGTCCATCAACACTAATTGTTGCAGTATAAACGTTTGGAGTGTATACCAACTTTTTAAATGCTAATTCTTCTGCTGAAAAATGCATAGCTTTATCTCCTCCGTATATAACGCAAGGAACCATACCAGCATTACGTAAGGCTTTAGTTGCTACTTTACCTACGCTTTCTCTTTTTGATCCTTTAATTGTAATTGATTTCATTACTTTTTTTATTAATTTATTTTACATTAAAAATTGTCCACTAATTGAA
>JBLHGY010000123.1:0-5652 GCA_047616665.1 Polaribacter sp. | reverse complement strand
AAAACCATAATGTTCTTGAGCATTTCTTCTCCATGGAAGCTTCCCAACCACTTCTTTTGGTATTTTATCGAAATCATATAGCGTCCAAGAGATAAAAGGAACTTTACTTTTAGTAAAAATTTCTTGCATTTCTTTGTAATAAAGAGCCTGTTCTGCTTCTGAACTACCAAAAGGTCTCCAAAGACCACGATAAGAGGACACTCCAAATTCGCCTAGAACAATAGGTTTATTTGGTATTATTCTTTTTAATTTTTCATATTTTTTTTCAAAAAGTTTTTTATTTTCATAGTAGTGAAAAGAAATAAAGTCTACTTTATCTTTTAAAATATTTGCACTATCGGTATCAGACCATCCAATGGTTACCGCATGGTTTTTGTCAATAGATTTTATTAGCATAATAAGATGCTCTAACCAAGAAATAACAGTGCGTTTTCCTCTAGCATCAAAATCTAAATTAGGCTCATTTTTAACATCCCAAGCTAGTATTGCGTTATGATTTTTAAATCTAGAAACTATAATATCTACATGTCTGTGGTTTAATGTCCAATCTAAAACATCATAGTTTCCATAGAAATCAAATAAAGTAACAACCACTTTGAGATTGTTTTTTTCGGCTGCATCTAAAACTTGTTTAAGTTTATTTAGCTTATTTTCATTTACGTTAGCTTTCCCAAAACTCTCATATGAAATGAAAATCCTAATTGTATTTAAATTTGCCTTTTTAATAAGCTTAAAATCTTTTTCTATTATTTTTATATTAAAATTATCACCAAACATATTCCAGGGAGTCGCTTGTGGATAATAGTTTATTCCTTTTATGTCTATAGAATCAATAGGGAACGTAGTCGATTTATCATCATATGTAGCTACGCTTTTTTTTACCAAATGTCTTATGCGCCAAAAGCCATCTTCCAATAATAAAATTATTTTATAAGTTGCAACTTCGGTAGTTTCAAACACGAACTTATTATCTTTCAAAATCTTCTTATATTCAATAATATTTTTGTCTTCTATAACAACTAATTGGCCATCTTCACTAAAAAGTATAACATTAGGGCTGTGTCTTAAAGTAGTTTGTTCGATAGTAATTTTTTGCTTTGTATTAGCTGAAATAGTATTATAAATATTTTTTCTTGCACTTTCTGTATAATAATCAGCAATACCAGTTTTTAAGTTTGTATTAAATGCAATATTTTTAACATGCCAAGCTTCTAAATAATTATTTTCAATTTCTAATAAAGTTTGTTCGTTCATTTCTCTTCCTTGGTTTCCGTCTTTTAACCAGGTAACCTTGGGTATATATTGATCTATTTTTTTTATTTTAGTATGTAATATTTTACTTCTGTCTGCACCTGTGTTAAAATAACTATACACAGAACTTATGAGAAATATAATTACAGAAATTATGAATACATACGACAATAGCAATATCGTTTTTAAAATAATTTTATTAGCCTTTACCATAGTTTGGTTGATTGAAACATTTTACTAACTTTTGCAGTAGAAACCTCTAAATCATAATCTCCGTTTTTATAAATACTTGAATTTAATTCAAAAAACACGACACCATCTCTAGACCTTTTTATGATTTCATTTAATAATTTTTTATTTTTATAAATTGAAAGCTTTATCTGCAGTCCATCAGGAATTAATTGATTCATAAAACTTTTTACAGGGCCTACTAAAAGCTTTCTGTTGCTTTTCATGAAAACTACCTCAAAATCTTCTACTACTTTCTTATATTTAATTTCTAAAGTATTGCTTTCTGCCATACCTATAATATACGCTTTTACCGTCCACTCATCGTCAAAATCTGGATGAATTATTTTTGCAGTGGCAACTCCAGATATTGTTGTTCCAGAAGTTTTTAAAATATTTCCTGTTTTATTTTTAATAAAAAAATAAACATAATTACCATCACTAATTATATTCTTGTTTTTATCTTTTATGACAGAGGTTGAGAAGCTTGTTATTTGATTTCCATCTGCATATTCATGATTCCTTTTAGCATAAATAGTAAAACTTGTTGCTATAGCTGGCATAATATTTACATCATATTCTTTAGAATTTAATCCTAAGGTTTCCGATGATAGAAGAATTCTACCCGTTTTTAAAGGCGAATAAATATATTTAAATCCAATTAAATTTTTAGTAAAAATAGGTTCATTTTTCTCTGACTTCAAAAATTGTTGTTGTATTGAAACTTTTGTGTTTTGTTTTAAAGGATTATCTAAATCATCTGAAGGTATAACGATTAACATTGTATAATCAGATCCACCAGCCTCGAAACTGGGAGGCCCAATATAGGTTTCTAACGCATTAGGTTTTTCTTTTGGGATAATCTTTAATTGACCAAAAATGAGTTGTTTTGTTCCAATAACGCTCCAATTTAAAACACCTGTTTTGTTACTTAAATATTTTGGAATTTCGAAAGAGAATCTATTATTCGTAAGTTTAGACGCTACTAAAGTACTCCCAAAACTATTAGAAATATATATTTGATACTTATTAGTACGTTTTCCTTCAAATTCCAAAATAATTTGGCTTCCCGCTACAAACTGTTTTTCTAAACTAATTAAAATAAGGTCATCATTTTTATGACTATTTTTTTGAGCTACAATACAATGTATTACAAGTACACTAAAGATAAAAAGAAGTTTGTTTTTTAAATTCATTATTTTGGATTTCCGATATAACCATTCAATTCAATTTTTATATAACTATAGCAAGGGTGTATTATTTCTTGTAATTCATTTTCTAAATGTTTTTTTATTCTATTAGGTACAATCTTGTTCGAAATACTTTTGTTTGGTAGGCCGTTTACAAAACAGTTAGACATATCGTTATTTATAACGGTAATCAAATCAATGTTTAGAAAGGGATATTCAAAATATTGTTTTCGCTGCTGTCTAATGCCGCTTTTTAAAAATAAATGATCAACCCAAACCATTTCTTTATTTTCATTATAATAAGTTATTAATAACTGTGGAACCGTAATTTCTTGTAAACCACTATTAAATAAAGTTCCTTTGATACTGTTTGAATTTATATTTATATCACTCAAAACAATGTTTTTATATAGATCTGAGTTAGAAACATTGCCAGCAGCTTGTAAGTTAAATTTGGTGGGTTGCTCCTCTAATTCTATTGGTGTAAATTCGTCTGGGTTAAAAGTATCAGGAATAGAGTCTTTAACTTTGGTCCATGCAATACCCTCAAAATTTATTCTAAATGAACTAATTTCTTTTGGCATTAACTTGTGTTTTACATGATATTTGGCATTATAAATGGCCAATTCTTTATTTAAATTATTATATAAAGTTCCTTTTAAAACAATATCTGAAGGAACATTATCTATATTTTGAATCTCACCAATAATTGAATAATGATTATTAATTTTCACTAATTTAGCAGTTATTATTTCTAAAACAGGTTGCTTTAAAACATCTTCATGATATGTCTGTTCTGTAGTTATTTTTTTTCTTCCTTGATTATAATAACTAGTTATATTATTTGAATACAACTGATCTGGGGGTAAGTCTGAATCTAATTGTTCTGGAAGTAAATACCACTTACCATTTCTATTTACAACTGTTTTATATGATGTTTTTGTGATTTTTTCAAGAGGTGTAATCCAATTTGTATTTACTTTTAAATGAACTAAGCTATCTGTTCTTTTTATAACTTTAGTTTTTAATGCATCTAATCTTGCATAAGAACTTAATAAACCATCTGTAACTGCTATTTCTAGCATGTATTGAGAGATTGATAAATTACTTTTCGGATCTATGTAATAAAAACTTTTTTCAAAGTTTTTTAAATCTAACGCATCATAGTAAGCAGTAATAACATTTTCTGGAGACCTTTGCGAATCGTTTTTTAAATAAAATAAGCGCAGACTATAAAATATGATAATTAAAAGAATGGCTGTCCATACATGTATTGTTTTTAATAAATCTTTAGAAAAGTGAACATGCTTTTCCTTATATCTAAAATAAGCTGGAATGGATTTAGCCTTTATTTTTTTACCAATTACTAATAAGGGAGGTATATTTAATATAAAAGCAACAATTAGAACTATTAAGGGAACAATTCCCCAAAGTATTTTCTGCCAAGTAGAAACTTCCTCTTTTGATAAAATTGAAGAAAGGGGAGGAACATTTAATTTTTCCCAAATCATTATTCCATTTTCTAGTTGTGGTAGCCGCTGCCATCCACAAAAATAGAGTATTGGATCATAAAATTTATCGTTAGAAAATATATATTTTAAATTATATTTTTCTGGTGTTGTTAAAAACTGTTGCAGAGATCCAATTCCAGCAACTCCTTTAAATTTAGAATTTTCTAAACGTTCAATAGGCCTTGTTGTCAATTCCGGTAGTCGTCTTGCAGAGTGATAATTACCGTCTACTGTCATTGCTTTTGTTTGAGCAGACAACAAAGACATTTGATCGCCAAAACCTAAGGTTAAGTACCTCCACTGATCATGTTGATCTTGATTTAAAAAATTTATAATTGGCAACATTTTTATTTTCTTTGGTTGTGAGGGTCTAAAATACCCTAGACTCATTGTAAAAATAGTCATGAATAAAAATAAACCAACTAAGAAAAAACCTAGCATGCGGTAATATACTTTTCCAAATTTCTGTTGGATTAATTTTCTTAAATCACCTTCTACAAAACGGTATGTAAACTCTCCAAATAAAGGCAAAATCATTATACTACCCCAAAGTGTAAATCTATCTAAGGTTAAAATATTAAATGCATTTTCACCTAGGAGTATTTTTGGTATTGGCGTTGTTCCTCCTGTGCCCAAAATTACTAAGATTGCAAAAGAAAGACCGAAAAACAAGTATCTTTTACTAAAGAATCTGTAAAAAAAGTAAGGTAAAAGAAACAATAGAACACCCCAAGGAATTAAAAAAAACACGAAACCAGAAGATGTAATTTCTATAAAGTTATCTCGAGATCCATGGGGAATAGGAATTTGTGTTATCGGGTTGTTTTTAGAATTAATCCAATAAGGTAAAAGACACCCAAATATTATAAGAAAAGAAAGTAAACCGAAAGTTATATTTCGTTTAAATTGTTTTATGAAAATTTCAAAAAATAATTTAAAAGAAACTTCTTTATAAGAACCTACTTGATCTTTGCAAATATCTAGTATTGCCATTCCTATTATTGGGAAAATGAAGAATACCATTCCAAATATTGGCGTAACATGATGGGATACCGTAGTAACAGCTATCAATGAAAGTGAGGTGTATAAATATCTAGATAGCCCTGTTTTAAGCCATAAATAAATCTCTGGAAGTGCATGCATTAAAACAGCGATTCCAATAATACTTGGTATCTGACCAAAAATATGCAAGGTTTCTACAAATGATGAAGAAAAAACAGCTAGGAGAGTTGCATATCCAGAAACATTTCTATTACCAGTAATTAAGAGTGAATATCTATAAACACCAGTAATAAAAAGCAGCATACTAATTAAGGCTACAGTGAAAAGCCCGAATTTTAACCCCCCAATTAAAGACAAAATTGCCATACATTGATGAACCAAAGGAGGATAGCTCATTACTGTAAAGCCAGTATACCATTTAAAGTTCCAAGGTTCAAACCAATTATTTGTGTAATGTTCTGCAAAAAATA
>JBLHGY010000122.1:0-5658 GCA_047616665.1 Polaribacter sp. | reverse complement strand
AAACAGTTCTATTGGCGTATTGGTTTTTAACTGCTTGTGTGGTTGCTTCTACTTTACTAGGGCTGTGAGCAAAATCTTTAAAAATTACAGTCGTATTATTTTCTGCTATTTTTTCTAAACGCTTACTGGCACCGCTAAAGCTCTCAATTGCCTCGTAAAAATCATCTTCATCAACTCCCATGTGTTGGCAAATCCATTTTGCACCTGCTAAATTTTGAAGATTGTGTTTTCCGAAAATTTCTAAAGGCAAATCTCCTTCAGTAGTTTCTAAAAAGGTAACGCCGTTTTCTATAAAATGATTTGGCGTTTGATATGCGTATTTCTTAATCTGATTTACAGATGCTTCTACCACTTCTTTTACAACGGCATCTTCTTCGTTATATACCATACTTCCGCCAGGCACCATTGAATCTGTAAAAATTCTAAACTGGTCTGTGTAATTTTCAAAAGTTGGAAATACATTAATATGATCCCATGCAATTCCGCTTAATAAAGCAATATTTGGTTTGTATAAGTGAAACTTAGGACGCATGTCTATTGGCGAACTCAAATACTCATCACCCTCTAAAATAATAAAATCGTTTTCCTCTGTTAAATGCACCATGGTTTCGAAACCTTCTAATTGCGCACCTACCATATAATCTACTTCTTTTTCGTGATAACTTAACACATGTAAAATCATCGAAGTTATGGTTGTTTTTCCATGAGAACCACCAATTACAACACGCGTTTTATTTATAGACTGCTCATATAAAAATTCTGGATACGAATAAATTTTCAACCCTAGCTCTTGTGCTTTTAACAACTCTGAATTGTCTTTTTTAGCATGCATCCCTAAAATAATAGCATCTAATTTTGATGAAATTTTCTCTGGAAACCAACCAAAATCGTTTGGTAGCAATCCGTATTTTTCTAATCGAGATTTAGACGGATTGTGAATGGTATCATCACTTCCGGAAACTTGGTATCCCTTTTGGTGCAAAGCAATTGCAAGATTGTGCATTGCGCTTCCGCCAATGGCAATAAAATGAATGTTCATTTAACAAAAAATTTAAAAAAGTAAAAATACAAAAGCTGATTATAATATTGATTATAATTAGACTGAAACTACATTAAAAATCACCTTTATTAATTTAAATTTTATGTCTACTTGCTTTATAAAATCAAAAGATACCTTAGTATATTTCTTTCTTGGTAGCAGTCCTAAAGTTTTTTAATTTTAAAAAAAATGTTCACGTAAATAATAACGATAATTTCAGTAATAAAACTGCAACCATTCAAAGTATGAATGCGCGCAAATTAAGGGACTTTTCTGAGGATAAAAGCATACTAAATTTAAAAAACATATGTACATTTGATAAAAAAATATGAAAAAAATATTATTAGTTCTAGGAGTATTCTTCCTTACCACGTTTTCAATAAATGCACAGGAATTTTCAGACAATGCCATTGGTTTACGTTTTAATAAAAGTGACGGATTGGGTGCTGATATATCATATCAGAAAAAAATAAATGCTAAAAATCGTTTAGAAGTAAATGTAGGTTTAAGAGACGAATTTAGCAGTTTTAAAGGAACTGGTTTGTATCAATGGGTTTGGAATTTAGAAGACAAATTTAATTGGTATGCTGGTTTTGGTGCTGGTTATGATTCCGAATATTCCTCTTTATTTGGTGCTGGTGTAATTGGAATTGAATATAATTTTAATGCACCTATTTTAATTTCTATCGATTATAGACCAGAAGTTGGTATTACAGGAAACTATGATGGCCTTGGAAGTAGCTTCGCACTTGCCGTTAGATATCAATTCTAAATAAAAAATATAGCCATATTACAACTCCTCTAAATTAAAGTTTAGATGCGTTGCAATATGGCTTCTTTAAATAGTTTATTATTACTACTTGTCTAGCAGTATTACTCTCGTTGGTGTATCTTCTCCGTTTATAATACTTTCTGTTCCTATTGCAACCGCCTGTATGGTTTGTGTAATTACGGTTATATTTAACGTTTCAGCCTCATCTGATACTTGATGATAATCTGGATCTATGTCTATTGGTGTTGTAGAAAATGTGTGAGAAGGCACTCCCAACCTAGCTAAAGAAGCGTTATCTGATCTAAAAAATAAATTAAAATTCTTATAAGGATCTGGGAATAATTGATATCCTGAACCTTTTAAATTTTTCTGAATAATTTTTCCAAAATCAGAACGCTCAAAACCCGTTAACCAAGCTGTATTGGGCCCAAAACTTGGTGTTTTACCAATCATCTCTAAATTAATTCCTGCCACAAACTTTGCAGCATCGATGCCTTTACCAAAATGAGTAGAACCTATTAAACCCATTTCTTCCGCAGTAAAAGCAGCAAAAACAATTGTTCTTTCATGACCTACTTTTTTGAAATATGCCGCCAAAGCTAATACACCTGTTACGCCGGAAGCATCATCATTTGCCCCATTATAAATAAGATCTCCTGCTCCGCTTTTCTTCATCCCTAAATGATCGTAATGTGCAGAAATAATTACATATTCGTCTTTTTTACTTTTGCCTTCTAAAACTGCAATTATATTACTCGAGGTAATATCCTCTTTTGTTCTTCTATTTTTAAAGGTAAACGTTTGCCTATAGCTTTCTAAATCACCAAAAGTAGACAAGCCTATTTTTTTAAACTCACTTTCTATATATACCGCTGCTTTTTCAATTCCTGGAGTTCCAGATTTTCTTCCCTCCATATTGTCTGCCGCTAATGTGTATAAATGCTTTCTAACCATATTAGAATCTATAACAATGTTATTTATGCTATTTTTTGATCCAGATACAGTATCTATATTCTCTTTTACACTTGCATCATCAGCGCTTTTAGTAAGCACTGCACAACTAAAAAAAAATATTGATACTATTAAAAAACTTACTATTTTTTTCATCTTAATTCTTATTTTATAAGTAAAAATATGACAATTAAATCAAGAATAAGATAATTTTTAATGATTCTTAACATGCTTTTTAATTCCGTCTTAATACATCTCTTTTTTATGTATTTTTGTTAAAAATTTTTACAAATGATTTTATCTGAAATTCCGAATATAAAACATACCAATGCTAACAACTTTTTTTTATTAGCGGGTCCTTGTGCTATAGAAAGTGAAGAAATGGCTTTGAGAATTGCTGAAAAAGTAATTACAATAACAGACAAATTAGCAATACCTTATATTTTTAAAGGGAGTTTTAAAAAAGCAAACAGAAGTAGAATTGATAGTTTTACTGGAATTGGAGATGAAAAAGCTTTGAAAATTTTACGTAAAGTTTCTGAAACATTTAACGTGCCAACAGTAACAGATATTCATGAAGTTTCTGACGCTATAAAAGCCGCAGAATATGTAGATGTTTTGCAGATTCCTGCTTTTTTAGTACGTCAAACAGACTTAGTAGTTGCAGCAGCAAAAACAGGGAAGGTTGTAAACTTAAAAAAAGGACAATTTATGAGTCCCGATGCAATGAAACACGCAGTACAAAAAGTAAAAGATGCGGGTTCTAATAAAGCCTGGATTACCGATAGAGGAACCATGTTTGGTTACCAAGATATGATTGTAGATTTTAGAGGAATTCCTGAAATGCGCGAATTTGCACCTACAATATTAGACGTAACACATTCTTTACAACAACCAAATCAAACTGCAGGTGTAACCGGTGGCAGGCCTGAAATGATTGAAACAATTGCAAGAGCAGGCATTGTAAATAATGTAGATGGCTTATTTATAGAAACTCATTTTGATCCTAAAAATGCAAAATCTGATGGAGCAAATATGTTGCATTTAGATAACTTAGAAGGTTTATTAACGAACTTAGTTGCCATTAGACAGACTATTAATAAATTATAAATATATTAATTATTATTTAGACCATTTAGATTGTAAAATTTGAATGGTTTTTTTGTGCTTATAAAATAAAGACTATCAAATATTACTATAATTTTCATTGGTATTAAAAATTGATACTAGTCCTTTTTTGTATATTTACCCTAATTTGAATAATTTATGGCAAAAAATAAACATTTACACGATAATTTTGAAGTTAATTTTTCTTTAAAAGGTATTACAAGCATTCTTATTGGAGTATATTTCTTTCTTTTGAGTTACGCTTATAAATATGTAGTAACTAACTTTTTAGTAGATGATCATACCTTAGGTATGCTATCCCCTCAAATTATTGAAATTATCTTTATTACTCTTGCGGGTGTTTTTATTCTCTTTTCTTCTTTAGCGCTATTCTTTAGTGGAAAAAGATCTTCAAAAAGTTTTCAACTTTTATTATGGAATGGTAAAACGAAAGCAGCTTTTTTTAAATATTTAATAGGCATTGCATTGCTTTTTATTTTATTAACCACCTTAATGAAATTAGGTTTGGTACATTTTATTACACCTAGCTTTCTACTATTATACGCAATTTTCTTAGTACTCGTTAAAAATGAAGCTCGTAAAAACATTCTTATTTTAAGTGGTTTGTGCTTACTGCTAAGTATTTATTGTTTTGTAATTCCTAGTTATTGGTATTCTTCGTTTACTATTTTAGCAATAGCACATGCTACGTATGGTGTTGTTGAGAGGTAGTCCTTTTAAGTAAAATCTCGTTGAATTCTTCTAACAATATCTTCTAATCCGTTTAACTGAAGTTCATACACTAGCTCCATTTGTTTCCCTAATTTACCTGCAGGAAACCCTTTTGTTTTATACCAAACAATATAATGTTCTGGCAAGTCAATCAAGAAGCTACCTTTGTATTTACCAAAAGGCATTTTCATTTTTGCTAAGTCAATAAGAAACTGTCTATCTCCAATCATTATTCTTTTCCCTCAATATAATCTTGTAAATAGGAAAAGCGTTCGGTAAGCTTTCCATTTTCTGTCATTTTAGCACGTTCTAAAACGCCGTCTTTATCATTATTAAAGAAAGCAGGAATTACGTTTTCTAAAAACATTTCTCCAAAACCTTCACTTGCATCTTTAGGCAGTTCACAAGGTAAATTATCTACAGCCATTACTACAATAGCGTCTTTGTGCTTGTAATCTACTTCAGACTCGGTTTGTGCATTATACCCGTATATTGGATCTGCGATGGTAGATGCTCTAAGGGTTGAAGCGACAGGACCGTCTACATCACAAGAAATATCTGCAACAAATTTGATTTTAAAATCTACTGATTTAGCATTTTCTCTTGTAAATAAATAAGGTGCTCTATTTCCGTAAAAATGACCAGCAATAAAGAAATCTGTCACTTTTGAAAAGCGCATAAAATTAGAAACGTAAGCTTCTGGATAGTCATAGAAATGTCTATTGTTGGTATTCTCACCTTCCTTAGATTTATTATAATCTAAAACATCTGCCAAACAATATACTGGTTCAGTAAAAGTTTCAGAAAGATATTCTACTACTGATACTTGTTTGATATGCATGGCGTCTAACATCTCTTTTGCACCAAACGCTACTTTGCCGTTACCCGTTAATAGTATTTTTAAATTAGGTAATTGAATTGCATTCAATACTGTAATTAATTCTTGCCTATTGTCTAAAGTTGCTGCTTTTGGCAAACTAAACCCACCTGTTTTTAAACCGATTGCTCTAAAACCATTATAAGCGCCCACAATACCTGCATAACGGCCAAAACCAAT
>JBLHGY010000121.1:0-5705 GCA_047616665.1 Polaribacter sp. | reverse complement strand
TGTGAGAAATAAGCTCATATCAAGAGCATTTGCAGTAGTAAAAAGAGGAACTCCTTACGTAGTTCTTCAAAATTATGCAGCATAAAAAATTAATGCTTTTTTATTAGGATTTGATCTTGGAATACGTATATGGTTTGTTGCGTGTTTCAAGCAACTAATTTAGTAAATAATTACCGACCAATAAAGTCTGAGAGGACTTTCGCAAGTATGCAAGAAGCCAGCAATAAATTATATACGGTGTTACCACCAGTTATATTTCATTTTCAAGTAAATAAAAATAATTCTTTAATCCATATGAATATCTGCTTTGGTCAGAACCTAAAGTTTTGAATTCCTTTTTAATAACTTTTATTAAATCTGGTTTTATCTCTTTATTTTCAATTTTCGCACAGTTCAGTTTTACCCAATGAATTTTTGAGGAATTAGGAAAGTCAATTAATGCTTTTGCTAAATCTGGATTGTCATATTTATTCTTATTAGCTAAACCCATAAAATAGCTTAATGCAAATTTTTCACTCTGATATTCATTCCAACCTTTTTTATCTGTTTTTTCTGAAACTTTTCCAGTTACAACAGATTCTAAATATGCATAAATATTCAGCAATTCTTCATCTTTATTTTTGTCAGCTAATTCAACTATTTCTTGCCCTCTTTTTTCAAAGAATTCTTTTTCGTTTAATAATTTATTGATAAATAAAATTCGCAGTAAGTCAGAAGTTACATTTCCACTAATTGGTAATTCGTTATTATCTAAAATTAAATTTGAATTAGTAAATGCTGTTTTAATAACATCAGTAGAATTTTCCTTTTTAGATAGTTGTTTAATTTCAATATAAGCTGATAGTTGTAAATACTCTTTACTGTCAATCCCAAAAATATTTTTGATTGTTGTTATGTCTTTTTCTAAAAAGTACTTTTGTGTGTTTTTATTCCACCAATCTAATTCCCAGTTCATATCTAAAAATATTAATTCAAATGCACTTTTTGAATCTTTATTTTTAATTTTCACTATTAAATCTGAACGGTTTTTAATTTGGTCAGTTCGTCCGTGAATTATATAAATTGCTCTATCAATTCCTGTGTGGTTTTTCGGATGATTTGCCTGTTTCCAATGTTCAATAGCCTTTGAATAGTTTTCGATGTTAAGATAACATTCACTTAACCAAACATTAATTCTATAATCTGTTTCATTTGTTTTTTGATAAATTTCATAATGTTTTATTGCTCTTTTATAATCTCCAATTCTGTGACTTTCGATAGCATACTCTAAATTAAAGTTTAATTCAGTAGGTTTTTTTTCAAAAGCAGATTTATGTAATTCATAAGATTTTTTTGAGTCAATATTATAAAGAGCTCCACCAATTAAATATTTTTGAAATTCATTTGTTCCTTTAGAAACTAAATCATTGACACAATCTTTACAATCTTTATTTACTAAACAATTCGAGAGAAAATATTCCAAATCAGAAGCTATTTCTATTTCTGCTTTTTCAATTTTTTCTTTATTGTTTTCAGTTTTTATTTGCGCATTACAGCTTAATAATGTGAACTGAATTAATATTATTAATAATGTCGTTTTTCTCATTTTTGGCAATTGGTGGTAACGTGCTTCTGTAAGGAAAGTTGCTTGGTTTAGGCTATAAATTTAGTAAATAAAACACGAACCAAGAAAATCCACGAGGATTTTCATAAGTAGGCTTTTACCAGCAATTTTTTTTACACGTTGTTGGCAATAGTTTTTTATTTATTTCCAAATATTGCGTTATATCCACCACCTTTATAATTCCGAAAAACAGGTTCGATGGATTTAATATATTGCTTTTCAGATTCGGTCAATTTCTTTTTTTTCAATTTGTCAAATTCAACTAATGCATGGTCTTTCTCTCCAGTAACGGTTTGCAATAAAAGGTAACCAACAAATTCCATTATATTTTCTCCACTGTTGAATTTTACTTTAGGGTTTACCTTAAAAGCTTTTATGTACAGTTTCATTGCTTCACTCGATTTGTTTAACTTCTCGAGGGACATTCCTCTATAAATAAGAAGAGTAGTGCTTTCCTGTGCTTCTCTTGGAAGGTTCTCAATAAATGCCAGAGCTTTATCTGGTTCTTGATTATCCCAATAGATTTTAATTAGACTTTCAATTGTTGTTATATCAGTTGATTCAATTTCAAGAGCTTTTTTGAAGAATACAATTGCACTATCTATCTTATTTTCAAAGTGATATTCAATTCCTTTATTTTGGTATTCAATTACTAAAGGATTTGTTTCCTTTTTCTCGTTTTTACAAGAAATAGTTAAAACTAAAATTAATGTATAAAATGCTTTTTTCAAATTATTGCCAACGTTGTTGTATATGGTTTGTTGCGTGTTTCAAGCAACTAATTTAGTAAATAATTACTGACCAAGAAAGTCCGCGAGGACTTTCGTAAGTAGGCTAGAACTAGCAATAAATTATATACGGTGTTGGGTTTAGTTTTTTATTCGTTCCTTTCAAATGTTTGAATTTTGTTTACTATAATTGAATAAGGTTTATCAAAACCAGTTAAGAATTGATTTTCAAAAAGATGTAGCTTAAATCGATTTTCGTTTTTTTCAATTATATCTGCAAGGAAAATAAAAGAATCTTTACTTATTTCTCCTTCATATTTTTTTTCCATAAGTAGTGTTTTATTATCTTTTCCAATTTGCCATTGATATTTCGCTAAAACTAAAGTGTCAATTTTAAATTCAATAAATTCATTAGTTATTTTTATATCAAGTTCACCTTCAAAAAGCTTAATATTTCCATTTTTAATTTGATTTTCAGAAATGAATTCTCCGTAATTTTTGTCTTTAGAGTTTTTGCTTTTCCATTTTCCAAGAATATTTATATTCTTTTTTTTATCAATTTTTGGATAGAAATTATTTTCATAAATTTTGTTGTTATTATCTTCTAATGAATAACTTTCAGGGGAAATTTTTAAAATTTGGTTTATTTGTTCCCAATTTCCCTTGCCTAAAAAGAAATCTGTATAATTATAAAGAAAAAAATAGTCTTTATATTCAGCAATTCCCCAATTCTCATTTTGTATATAATCAATTGAATCTTTTTGACTCATTTTATATCTATAAATCATTGACTTATTTTTAAAAAACTCAAAAGAATTATATTCAAGATTTTCAGTTTTATCTTTATTTTTCCAAATATTTGATGTTAATATATTTTCAATTTGTTCTTTACTGTAATTAATTTTTATATTTTTTGGTTTTCTGAAGTTTATCCAAAATGTATCAGCTCTATTAAAATCGATAATACTCAATTTGTTTTTTTTCAATTCATAGAGTTTATAATCTAAACTGTCTATATTTATAATAGAATCTGATTTAAAGAACCATTTTACATTTAAAGTTGTGTCTTTTATTCCGTAATTTTTTATAGTTAAATTATTGTTTTTCTTAAAGTCAAAAATAATTGGTCTTTGAGTTTTATAAATGGAAGAAGTGTCTTTAATATATAAATTATTTATTTCACTATCGAATACCCAAATTCCTTCGATAAAATTCGTTTCAATTTTATAATTATAAGTTGCACAACCTTTTGTAAATAGTACAAGAAATATTATTAAAATACTGATTTTTGTTTTCATTTGTAAATTAAACCCAACGTTGTTGTATATGGTTTGTTGCGTGTTTCAAGCAACTAATTTAGTAAATAATGACCGACCAAGAAAGTCCGCGAGGACTTTCGTAAGTAGGCGAGAAGCCAGCAATAAATTATATACGGTGTTACAAACAGTTTATATTTCATATTCAATTCCTAAACTGAAAATTGAAGGTTTAATTGAGTTTTCTCTTTCAATAATTCCAATAAAATATTTTGTATTGACTCTCATTTTTTCTAATACTTTATATCCCAAACCTATATTAAAACCAAAATCAAATTTGTCATAATTCGTATTATTTTGAGAATTATTTCCTAAAAATTGTTCAAATGGATTTTTGGTAATTTCTTCTTTTCTATTTACTATAAATCCTAATTGAATTCCGCCGTCAATATTAAATTTATTATTAATGTAATATTGTAAAAAAATTGGTAGTGAAATTACAGATTCATTTATTTTATATTCAACATCTTCCTCATTTCCAATTGGATTTCCATTTGAGTCGGTTAAAGTAATATCCTCAAAAATCATTTTTGTTCCTTGATTCACATAAAGTAATTCAGGTTGTATTTTTAGTTTTTTAGAAATTATAAAATTGGTAAAACCCCCTACATAAAATCCTATTTTTCCTTGATAATCTGCTAATCTTGAATTACCAAGATACATTTCAGGAGTGTATTTTGATGAGTTAATTCCTGTTTTAATTCCAAATTTTATTTTAGAAGATTGAGCATTAACTGAAATATTAACTACTAATATTAAAATAATCAAAATGTTTTTTTTCATCTGTAATTTTTCGTTTTTAATTGTTTGTAACGTTGTTGTGTATGATTAGTTGCGTGTTTTAAGCACTAAAGTTAGTAAATAAATCACAGATAGAAAGTCCGCGAGGACTTTCGTAAATTGGCTAAAACCAAGCAATTAATTATACACGGTGTTACCTAACGTTTTTCTTTCGTTCATATATTGTATTATAGTATTCACCACTATCTATTACTAATTCATTTTTGTTTATTGATAAAACTTTCCAAGTATAAGTGGTATTTGTAAAGTAATATTTTCCATTTTCAAGTTTTTCAATTACACCAAAAGTATATTTTTGATAATACTTAAGTTTATCTTTCGGTATTGGACTACGTGCAAGAATTTCGTAATTAGAAATCTTCCAAAAGTTAGATTCTAATGTTCCTTCTTTAATTGTATTTTTAGTTATTTCAATATCAAATGATTTAGGTTCAGTTGTTTTTCCGTATTCTATAAATATTCCTCCTCCAAGATTTATTATAGTATCTTTTGGGAAATCCTTTTTCATTATATATTCCTTAACCTTCCAATTTCCAATTAAATCAATTCTTTTCAAACTTTGAGAGTTAATTATTAATGGAAATAATAAAAATAATAGATGTAATTTGATTTTCATTTGTAATGTTAGGTAACGTTGTTGTATAAGCTTTGTTGCGTTGGTTTAGCAGTAAAGTTAGTAAATAATTACCGCCCAAGAAAGTCCGCGAGGACTTTCGCAAGTAAGCAAAAAACCAGCAATAAAGTTTATACGGTGTTACAAACAGTTTTATTTATAGTAGTAATTTCCCTTTGTATTTATTTCATTCCCTTGTACAATAAAAACTACTTCGTGGTTAAAAGTCACATTAAGTTCATTTTCAGTTATGGAATTCATTGTATAATCAGTATCTATATCATTGTTTAGAAAGTCCAAAAATAATTGGTCATTAGTCAGTTCCCAATTAAACTCATCCGTTTCATTGTTTCTGTCCCATTTTCCAGTTTTATTAGAGTCAAATTGGTAAGAAACATTTCCATCTTGAAAAACCTTATTAGCTTCTTTTTCAATTTCGTCTGCGGAAATATTATTAACATTATTACTTGAGCTTATAAATTCAAAATGATCAAAAGTCCATTTTTTTTCGGTTAATAATTCTAAATCGGTTTTGACGATCGGGCTTTCATTTTCTGAACAGGAAATTAAAATTCCTATAAAAAGTAAAATAATTAAATTAATTTTTTTCATTATTGGTTTTTCGTTTTTAATTGTTTGTAACG
>JBLHGY010000120.1:0-5744 GCA_047616665.1 Polaribacter sp. | reverse complement strand
ATTTTAGAATAAACACCTTTACACATATTCTAGAGGGTTATAAAGTAGCAGATAAAATGGCCAAACATGGTGTTGGTGGTTCTACGTTCTCAGATTGGTGGGCATATAAATATGAAGTAAATGATGCCATTCCTTTTAATGCGGCAATTATGCACTATGCTGGCGTTACGGTAGCTATTAATTCAGATGATAGAGAAATGTCTAGACGTCTAAATCAAGAAGCAGCAAAAACAATGAAGTATGGCGGAATGTCTGAACTAGAAGCTTGGAAAACAGTAACCATTAATCCTGCTAAATTATTACATATAGATAATAAAGTGGGCAGTATTAAAGAAGGAAAAGATGCAGATGTTGTTCTATGGAGCCAGCATCCGATGTCTATTTATGCAAAAGTAGAAAAGACTATTGTAGATGGTAAAGTTTTGTTTGACATTGCAGAAGACTTGAAAAAACGCACGGCAATTAAAGAAGAAAAAAGCCAGTTAATAACCATGATGCTCAAAGAAAAAATGAAAGGCGGTAAAACAAAAGCTCCTATAAAAAGAAAGGATAGAAACTTTCACTGTGATACTTTAGAAACACTTAAAAACTAAAAATGATGAAAAAAATAATATATAGTTTACTGTTTTTCTTTTTAGTAGGAAATAGCATCGCACAGCAAACACCAGCCAAAGCACAAACTACAGATTTCTCTATTGAAGGTGCTACGGCACACTTAGGAGATGGAACCGTAATTGAAAACTCTTTAATTATGTTTGCCAAGGGCAAAATTAAATTTGTAGGGTCGGCAATGACAAAAATTGCAAGACAAGGTACAGTGCTAGATGCCAAAGGAAAACATGTATATCCTGGTTTTATTGCTGCCAATACCACCTTAGGTTTAGTAGAAATAGATGCCGTAAAAGCAACGGATGACCAAGATGAAATTGGAATTATGAATCCGCATATTCGAAGTTTAATCGCCTACAATGCAGAAAGTAAAGTAGTAGAGTCTATGAGACCAAACGGCGTTTTAACAGCACAGATAACTCCAAGAGGTGGCACCATTTCTGGCACTTCTTCTATTGTGCAATTAGATGCTTGGAACTGGGAAGATGCAAGCATACATACCGATGATGCCATACATATGAATTGGCCATCTAGCTTTATTTCTGGTAAATGGTGGTTGGGAGAAGATCCTGCTTTAAAACCAGATGCTAAATATGCTGATAAGATTGGAACTATAAAAACCTATTTTATGAATGCTAAAAATTATTTAGAGGGTACACAAACAAAAACACATTTGCCATATCAATCTACAGCTGGATTATTTAATGGTTCTAAAAAACTTTTTATTCATGTAAACGGACAAAAAGAAATTACAGATGCTATTACAGTCTTTAAGGAATTAGGAATTAACAACTTGGTAATTGTGCACGGAGCGCATGCAGACAAGGTTGCTAGTTTATTAGTGAAAAATAACATTCCTGTTGTTTTAGACAGACCGCATAGAAATCCGGATAGTGAAGATGATTCTTATGATGCTACGTATACCATTGCAAAAACACTAATAGACAAAGGTGTTTTAGTTAGTTTGGGTATGGAAGGCCAAATGGAACGTATGAACACTAGAAACCTACCTTTTTATGCAGGTACATTTGCTGCCTTTGGTTTAGACAAAGAAGTTGCCTTGCAGTTAATTACTTTAAATACAGCCAAGGTTTTAGGAATTGATGCTTTTACAGGCTCTTTAGAAGTTGGCAAAGATGCTACATTATTTATTTCTCAAGGAGACGCCTTAGAAATGCGTGGTAATATTTTAACAGAAGCCTTTATTCAAGGTAGAAAAATTAGTTTAGAAACGCACCAAACAAAACTTTGGAGACGGTATTCTGATAAATATAAAACAAAGTAAAATTTGTTTATAAATGAACAAAGGCTCGCTTCTAAAATTTTAGATTAGCGAGCCTTTTTTGTTGTTCTAAAAATTGATGTACAGCACTCTTTTTAGAACACCTATATTTAGGTATATTTGCAACAATGAAAGAAATTACCAGCATTCAAAATTCGTATATCAAAGAACTCTTAAAACTGCAAGAAAAAACGCGCGAACGCAAAAAAAAGGGGCTTTTTATTATTGAGGGAAAAAGAGAGATCTCTTTGGCAATTGCAGCTAATTATGAATTTGACACTATTTTATATTTTGAAGACCTAATTTCTGAACAAGAAATATTACACCTGTTTAATACCAACGTTAATAGAATTCTTATCTCTAAAGAAGTATATCAAAAATTAGCTTATAGAGGTTCTACCGAAGGTATTATTGCCGTTACAAAAGCAAAAGATTTCTCACTAGAAAATATTAAATTTAAAACAGAAACCCCATTAATTTTAGTGGCAGAAGGTATAGAAAAACCAGGAAATATTGGAGCTCTTTTAAGAACTGCAGATGCCGCAAATGTAGCAGCCGTTTTTATTGCAAACCCTAAAAGCGATTTGTACAATGCTAATATTATAAGGTCTAGTGTAGGTTGTGTGTTTACCAATCAGATTGCAATTGGTTCTTCAGAGGAAATTGTGGTATTTCTTGTAGAAAAGAAGATACAGATGTATGCTACCACCTTGCAAAATTCTAACGAATATCACAAAGAAAATTACACAGCAGCTACTGCCATTGTGGTTGGTACAGAAGCAACCGGTTTAACAACCGTTTTTAGAGAAGAAGCAACACAAAATATAAATATACCAATGCAAGGTCAAATAGATTCTATGAATGTTTCTGTGGCGGCTGCAATTGTTTTATTTGAAGCAAAAAGACAAAGAGCATTTAAAATATAACCATGAAAATATTAGGAATAGACATTGGTGGTACTGGAATTAAAGGTGCAGTTGTAAATACAAAAACAGGCGAGTTGTTAACCGAAAGGTATAGAATTCCTACCCCGCAACCTGCAACACCAGAAGCCGTTGCCAATGTTGTAAAAGAAATGATTGCATATTTTAATTGGAAAAAAGCCGTAGGCTGCAGTTTTCCTACTACTATAGTAAATGGCAAATGTATTCATTCTGGAAATCTAAGTCCGGCTTGGTTAGATGTACGCGTAGACAAACTTTTTAAAAAAGTATGTAAACTCCCATTTTTTATAAGTAATGATGCCGATTTAGCAGGTTTAGCCGAAGTAAGTTTGGGAGCCGCTAAAAAGGAAAAAGGTGTGGTAATTGTAGTTACCATTGGCACAGGAATTGGCTCTGGTCTCTTTTTTAACGGAAAGTTAATTCCTAATTTAGAGATTGGTAAAATGTTGCATACCAATGGTGAAATTATTGAGTTTCACACTGCAGACTCTGCTAGAAAAAGAGAGGATTTATCATTGGAAGCATGGGCAAAAAGATTTGACGCCTTATTAGAATATATAAGATTGGTGTATACTCCTAGCCTAGTTGTTTTAGGTGGTGGTATTAGTAAAAAATACAACATTTTTAAACCGTATTTAAACGCAGATGTAAAAGTAAAAGTTGCCCAATTTAAAAACAATGCAGGCATCATTGGCGCCGCCATGTATGCAAGTAAAAAATATAAATAGTCTTTCTAAAAGAAGTAACATTTTAAAATACAACTATTTTTAATAACGAGTAAACGCTCGGTTTTTTTTTAAAAAATGTTTTATTATTTCTATTTCTCAAAAAAAACAGTATATTTAAAATCTACCCCAAATTTTATCGGAATACGCTAATAAGACGTATTGGTTTGTATAAAACAACGCCCTAAACAATAGAAAAATAAGCTCTTAAGAAAATAATACCTTACAATTAAACAAATGAAACAGCTACTAGCCTTTTTACTTTTAACCGTTCTATTTTATGCTTGTGCTAATACACCAAGTAATATCTTAGAAAGTCAACATTTATATTACGGTGGAGATATTATAACCATGAGTGGTGATACAGCTAATTATGTTGAAGCCCTGGTAACAAATAGTGATAGTATTATATATACTGGGCGTCTTTCAAAAGCTAAAAAATTGTTTCCTTCTTCAAATAAAATTAATCTCAAAGGAAAGACATTACTTCCTGGGTTTATAGATGCACATGCACATTTTGCAGGATTTCCAAGTCAGTCTATTGGTGCCCAGATATTGCCACCTCCAGATGCTGGTGCACACAATATTGATGCACTAATTCAAATACTAAAAGATTGGTCTACCCCTGAAAACATTCAATTAACAGGTTGGATATTCGGAATGGGTTTTGATGATTCTGTTTTAGAAGAAAAGCGGTTTCCCACAAAAAAAGATTTAGATAAGGTCTCCACAGAGCACCCTGTTATGATTATTCATATTTCAGGGCATTTTTGTGTTGTTAATAGTAAAGGTCTAGAACTGCTAAACCTTACTGCTAAATCTCCAAACCCAGAAGGTGGTATCATTCGAAGAGTGCCAGGCACAGAAGAACCTAATGGCGTCTTAGAAGAATTAGCCGCAATTCCTTTTATGCCAATGGTGCTTGGTCCTAAGAGTGAAGAAGCTATAAAAGTATTTCTTACCGCTGGGCAAGACATGGCTTTATCTTATGGATATACAACGGTACAAGAAGGAAGGGCAATGCCAAGTTCACATCTTTTTTTAGAGTATGCAGCTACTACTAATTTCTTAAAATTAGATGTAGTAAGCTATATTGATTATTCTGTTGCAGATTCTTTATTGACAACAGATTGGTATAGCCCTACTTATAAAAATCATTATAGAATTGCCGGCGTAAAACTTACATTAGATGGATCACCGCAAGGAAGAACAGCATGGAGAACACAACCATATCTTATTCCGCCAGATGGCGCAGAAGATGGTTATTTAGGTTACCCAGCAATTCCATTAGATGCCGATGTTGAAAAAATTTATGAAAGTGCCTTTAAAAATAATTGGCAAATACATACGCATGCCAATGGGGATGCTGCTATGGATCAAATGATTAGAACCTTAAAAAAGGTGACTGCTAAATATGGAAATAAAAACAGACGAGATGTATTGATTCATGGACAATATGTTCGAGAAGATCAGTTAGATGAATTTAAAGATTTAAATATCATTGCGTCTTTATTTCCGTTGCACACTTTTTATTGGGGAGACTGGCATAAAGAAATAATCGGAGACAGTTTGGGAAATAAAATAAGTCCTACTAGAACTGCCTTAAATAAAGGGTTAAAAATAACCATTCATACAGATGCTCCGGTAGCTCTGCCAAATTTAATGCGGGTTATATGGACTGCAACAAATAGAGTATCAAGATCAGGGAAAATTATAGGAAAAAATGAAAGACTAACACCCTATGAAGCCTTAAAATGTATTACAGAGTGGTCTGCATATCAACACTTTGAAGAGGATAGAAAAGGAACACTAGAAGTTGGTAAAATTGCTGATTTAGTGCTGCTAAACGCAAACCCATTAAAGTCTGAATTAGATGACATCAAAGATATTATAGTCCTTGAAACAATCAAAGAAGGTGTAACTGTTTATAAAAAAAAAGAATAATACTACAATAGAAAAATATTTTACAGAAAACACCTTAATTAAAACCATAGGCATTTCAAATAATTTTGTTTGCACTTTGGCCTTTTTACTGCTAAAAATACCTAAAAACTTCATAAAATAAATAGTTGTCTGTTAAAAATTTATTCCTAAATTCACTTTAGATTTTAAACCCCAAATCTTCAAAGTAATTTATGCCATATACAGCGACCATAGAAGAAGAAAATAAGGAAATTGCAAGCA
>JBLHGY010000119.1:0-5745 GCA_047616665.1 Polaribacter sp. | reverse complement strand
GAAATTTTCTAACGGATGCTGATAATGAGGACTTTTTAAATTATTCAGGTACTATTGGTATTGAAACCAGAGGTTCTTCTTCTCAGGCATTGCCTAAAAAACCGTATGGTATTGATACTCTAGAAGATGATGGTGTAGAAGATAAAGGCGTAAAATTGTTAGGAATGCCAAAAGAAGATGATTGGATTTTAAATTCATTTGCCTTTGATGATAGTATGATGCGAGACTATATTAGTTATGAAATGACACGACAAATGGGGCAATATGCTGCCAATTTAAAGTATTGTGAAGTGGTGCTTAATGGCGATTATATTGGTTTATATGCACTCTCTGAAAAAATAAAACGAGATGGAGATCGTGTAAACATTGCAAAATTAGCTGATGATGAAAATTCATTGCCAGAGGTTTCTGGTGGTTATCTAATGCAGACAGATAGAGTTTCTGATGAAAATCCTGCTGCTTGGTATAGTAATAATGCTGTATATATTCATGAAAAACCAAATTCAGAGGATATTACACAAACACAATCTTCGTATATAGAAGGGATTTTTAGAGGTTTAGACAATAATGCGAATAATGCGAACATCACAAGTGGATATCCTTCTATTATAGACATCCCCTCTTTTGTAGATTATATGTTAATGGCAGAAATTGCCTCAAATGTAGATGCCTATGCCCTAAGTACGTATTATCATAAAGACAGAGGTGGAAAGTTAAGAGCAGGGCCTGTTTGGGATTATAATTTAACCTATGGCAATGATTTATTTGATTTTTTTGGAACTCCTTATGACAGAAGTCATACGGATGTATGGCAATTTAACTACAGCAATACAGGTTCCTATTTTTGGGGAGACCTTTTTAATAATTCAACTTTTAAATGTTATTTAGCAAAACGCTTTGACGAATTAACTGAAGAAGGACAGCCACTAAGTTTTAACTACCTCTCTAATTTAATTGATAACACTGCAGAATTAATTTCAGAAGCTGTAATGCGTGAAAATGAAAAATGGGATACAATAGATAATTTTTCTGGAGAAATAGCCACTATGAAAGTTTGGATTCAGGAAAGAATTGCATGGATGCGAAACGATCTTGGTGCGTTTTCTAATTGTAATAATGTACAAACACCCTCTTTGGTTATTACTAAAATTCATTACAACCCAGAAGAAACAGACACTTTTCCTGAAAGCAAGGATTTAGAGTTTATAGAGATTCAAAATATAGGAACTACAACTGTAAATTTAACCGGTGTGTATTTAAGCAAACTAGGGGTATCTTATCAATTTGAAGAAAATGCAACTATTTTACCTGCACAAGCGATTCAATTAGTTGGAAATACAGCCGTTTTTTTCGATAAATATGGACTTCAAGCTTATGGTAGATTTGATAGAGATTTATCAAATAGTAGTCAGAATTTAGTATTGGCAGACGCTTTTGGGAATATCATTGATCAAGTGGAATATACAGATAGTGCACCTTGGCCAGAATCTGCTGATGGTGATGGTTTTTATTTAGAATTGATAAATGTTAATTCTGACAATGCTTTGGCGAGCAACTGGAAAGCAAGTTCGGATGCCGTTTTAAATACAACTGTTTTTAATTCTAATGCAATAGATTTTGCAGTATATCCAAATCCGACCAAAGAAAAACTGACGATAACCTCAAAACAAATACTAGAAGAAATTATAATTTTTAATCCGCTAGGACAACAAATAAAAACGTTTCAAGTAAATTTTAAAACAGGAGAAATAGATATTAGTGCGCTTCAAAAAGGAATGTATTTTTTAAGTTTAAAGGGCATAAATGGCGTACAATTTTCTACTAAAATCTTTAAAGAATAAATAATTTTATTTTCTATATTTTAATTGAATTTAAAAAGTATGACAAATACAAAACCCGTATTAAATGTTTTAGGAGGCCTTCTAGATACCTGTTCATGCAGTCCCATGACAGGCTATTTACGTGACGGTTTCTGCAATACTACGCCAGATGATTTTGGTACACATGTAGTCTGTGCAGTAGTTACCAAAACGTTTTTAGAGTATTCCTTTTCTAAAGGAAATGATTTAATGACCGCAATACCCCATTGGAACTTCCCGGGCTTAAAACCGGGCGATAAATGGTGTTTGTGTGTTTCTAGATGGAAACAAGCTGAAAAAGCAAACGCTGCGCCTCTTGTTGATTTAAAAGCTACGCATGCCCTTGCTTTAAAATATGTTTCATTAGAACTTTTAACAAAGTATGCACACGCCATCTAAGCACTTTATCGCTGAGATCATTTTTTATGAGTTTCCTTCGACTTCGGAATAACCAACTCTTTTTAATTGTATATTTGCCCCAATAATTAAGAAAAATAAACAATTATCTCTTTATTTCCTATGCCTTTTAAAAAATTACATTCCGATATCAAAGAGAAGCTCGCTTTTTTTGAAATAACAACACCTACTCCTTTTCAGAGTAAAAGTATTCCTTTCATTAAAAGTGGTGCAAATGTGTATTGTACAGCACCAAAAGATAGCGGAAAAACAACTGCTTTGATACTTACTACTTTACAAAAATTAAAATGTGAAGAAGTTGGTGTTGCTCCAAGAGCTATTATTTTAGTAGAAAATAGAGAACGTGCTTTTGAATTAGAAGAAGCTATTTTAAAGTATACCAGACATACTTCTTTGCGTGTATATACTTGTGATGATAAATTTCATATAGAAGTACTTACTTCTGAAATTTTTGAAGGTGTAGACATTCTTATTGCTACTCCTAGAACCGTATGTAAACTGCTTTTATCAGAAGGCCTAAACATGACGCAGTTAAAGATTTTTAATATAGAAGATGCAGAATTTTTATCCAAAAGTGCAACGTATACAGATCTTATGGCAATCACACAAAGTATTCACAAATGCCAATATGTAGTATATTCAGAGAAATCAAATGCCATGCTAAAACGCTTAGAAACTAATATTATGCAATACTCTAGAACCGTTGCGCTGTAATGTATTTTTTAAAGATTATTACTTTACCTTTCTTCATATAATAAAGAATTAATGATACCGAAACTACATTACATATCTCAAGGAAATTCTCCAAAAGAACACATAGAAAATATTCAAAAAGCGTGTTCTGCAGGGGCAGAATTGGTAGAGCTGCGTTTGCAAAATGTTTCTGAAAAAAAATATCTAAAATTAGCAACGGAAGCCAGAGAAATTACTTCTTATTTTCAAACAAGACTGCTTATAAATGACAATTATAAAATAGCGAAACAGGTAAAAGCAGACGGCGTGCATATAAGTACCGCAAAGGTGTGTCCAATTTCAGCTAGAAAACACCTGTATACTTGGCAAATTATAGGTGCAAGTGCCAATACCCTAAAAGACTGCGAGGCGCTGCTTGAAAAGCAAGTAGATTATATTAATTTAAGCCCTTTTAAAGTAGCGGAAAAATCAGATGCTACCGCTATTGGTTTACAAGGTTTTTCTGCAATTATCGATGCTTTAAAAAGCGAAACTCCAATTCTTGGTGCTGGAGGCATTCGTAAAGAAGATATTAAAAGCATCTTAGAAACAGGTATTTCTGGTATTCGAGTTTCTAATGAAATTACGAAAGATTTTGATCTGATGAGAACATTTAATAATTTGTTAAGTGCATCGGCAACAGACGAAAAACGACATACATTTGAATAATAAATTAGTATTATATTTACCTTATTAAAATAGTTAACTTTTAAAAAAATCTTTTGAATTTACTTCCAATTTTAACACTGTCCTCAAGTTTAGCCTTTATTTATTTTGGCATACAGTGTTTTTACTCAAAATTTATTATTTCAGAATTTGAAAGATATGGATTACCAAATTTTAGAAAACTTACTGGTTTCCTTCAATTATTGGGCTCAATAGGATTGCTACTTGGCCTATACATCAGTCCTATTCTGCTACTATTAGCTTCCTCTGGTCTGTGTCTACTTATGCTTTCAGGATTTGTAGTAAGAATCAAAATTAAAGACAATTTTATGCAGTCCTCTCCATCATTTATTTTTGCTGCTTTAAATTTAGGTATCGCCTTAAAAGCGTTTTATACCTATTTTTAAAGAGTAAAAAAGATAATTACTAGATTCATTAATATAAATAATGCTGCTGGAAATGATTTGTATAAGGCGTCCTTCACTTTAAGATGCATGATTACAGAGCCTAATAATAAGGTTGTTAAACCCATACTTCCAATTAAAGTTAAATAGTCAAACTTTACAGATGCTATTAATACACATGCAAAACTTATTTTTAAAAAACCAACAACATAACAAAACTGTTTAGATAAGCCATATACTTTAAATTCTTCAATAATAGATTCAACATTATTGCCGCCCCTCCATTTTGTTGGTTTGTGCGCTTGCAATAACCAAACGTTTAAAATACTTAAACCAACAATAATCTTTAATGCTATAATCATATATTCAGTTAATTCCATGGGACCTGTTTTAAAGTGAATTTGTTTAAAGCAAATCTATAAAAAACAATGCAATTAATAATTACAGAATCGGTTAAAAAACTATATTCGCGCCATGTGGATATATTTAGGTCTTTTGGCTGCGCTTTTTTTAGGATTACACAGCTTATGTAAGAAACATGCAGTGCAAGGAAATGAGGCTTTTCCTGTATTGCTAGGAACCATTACTTCAGGGTTTGTACTATTATTGCCGCTATATATTGGTTCTATCTATTTTCCTGAATTCACAAAAAGTACGGGTTTTTATATTGCTTCAATTCCATGGGAAACACATGGTTTTATCTTTATAAAATCAATGATAATGGCAGCTTCTTGGGTATTAGCTTACCAGGCTTTAAAACATTTACCAATTACGATTGTTGCTCCTATACGTTCTGCAGGGCCATTTTTTACGTTTATAGGTGCCATCTTAATTTACAAAGAGGAACCTAATTTTTTACAGTGGATTGGGTTCTTTCTCATCATTTTTTCTGTATTGTTATATTCTAAAGTAGGAAAAAAGGAAGGCATTCATTTTAAACGGAATAAATGGGTGTTTGCTATTGTTGGCGCTACTTTTTTAGGCGCTTCTAGTGGATTGTACGACAAGTTTTTAATTCAGAATTTGGCTTTAAATCCGCAAACTTTGTTATTTTGGTTTTGTTTTTATACCGTGCTAATTTTAAGTATTATAGTAGCCATCACCTGGTTTCCATATGCAGAGAAAAGAAAAGCTTTTAAATTTCGTTGGTCTATAATAGCGGTAGGTATTTTATTACAGGCGGCAGATTATTTTTATTTTAAAGCTTTACAAGATCCAGAGGCCTTAATACTATTATTATCTGCAGTAAAAAGAAGTCAGTTAATAATTGCTGTTATTTTTGGCGGAATACTATTTAAAGAAAAAAATAAACGTAAAAAATTAATTCCTTTGGCAGGAATTATAACTGGAGTATTTTTAATTTTATTTTCTTCAGGATTTTAAGCTTATCGTTTTTCATAAACTTACAGCTTCTCTCCTATCTTTCTTTTGATATAAGAGCCTTATCTTTACAAATAGAGACCCTAATTATAAGATTTGGAACAAATAAAAAAATACATCGATCAAATAGCCACTATATCTGAAGAAGATTGGGACTTTTTCAGATCTAAACTACAGCGTCGAACACTGCCGAAGAAAACTATTTTCTTGAAAATTAATCAAATAGAGAACCATATTTCTTTTATTGAATCTGGTGTTGTGCGTTTGTTTATTCCTAAAGAAAACCC
>JBLHGY010000118.1:0-5757 GCA_047616665.1 Polaribacter sp. | reverse complement strand
TAAAAAATAACTTTATTTTTCACAAAAAACACATTAAAACATTCTAGCAGCAAAATAATCGTACAAATTATAAAATGATAAAACCTCAACCTATAAATTAACAAAGGGTTGAGGTTTTAATATGTACACAACGCACTCCAATTATCGAACTTATTCTTGAAAGACCTTGATAGGCTTAGAGAGTTTACAGAAACATATAAAAACCGAAAGCTTCAGAATGTTTAATAACCCTTTACGCTTCCTTTAAAAGACATACACAGTACTTATAGAACTCTTTATATTTTAACTCGTAAAAACTCTTTTTTAAAATGCTTTTGTGATATTAAATGATTAAAATTATTATGACTTTTTTTAGTTTTTAATTACTTTAACCATTTTATGCTATCGGATGTAGTACATTTTTTTATTCGTTACATATTCTTCTTGCATTATTAATCCCATCAAATTTACGTCTACATCTATCTAGTTCATTCCTTAAATTCAATGTGTGAGTTCCAAATCCTGCACCATTAGATTCCCATTTATTAGATGTTTTCACACAATTGCAAGCATCTTCTTTTTTACTTGGCATTATTGCAAAAATTAAGATTGCTCCAATTATAATTAAAGCTATAAAAATATTTCTTCCAGTTTTTCCTTGTTTATCTTGAGTTTTTCTTCTTTCTTCTAATTTTGACATAATATTTTATTTTAAAGTTGTTTTTTAAAAATATATACACCTTTGTCTGTTACTGAAACTAACTCATAGCCATCTTCTCCATAGATATTTAAAACTTCTTCGAGTTTTTTTACACCTCCAAATCCCGTATTAATATTTTCTGCTTTATAATCCCATTTAGTCATATAGATTGTTTTTAAATTATTATAAATATTTTATTCTTGTATACTATTAAGAAATTTTGTCCATTCTTTTTGTTTGTATCCACTGTAAAATCGAGCAGGAGTAATTAATGATTTGAAATTAACTTTGTTATTATTGCAATGTCTTTGAATAGATTCAACGTTTACTTTTATATTTTGGATTCCAGAAAATGTTTTACGTGTGAAACAAACTCTTTTTAACTGTTTTAAGTTGTTTATTTCCGAAATAACATCTTTCCAATTAGTAGCTTTTTTGTCTATATATTTATCAGAATAATTAGTTTCTTCTCCTTCGTCAATTTCAATTTCCGTAATCAAGTCGATAAAGTCAATTTTATAGTTTTTAATGAACTTCAATTTTTCCGATTTTGGAGAATTTTTTAAATTCTTTTCATTGAAAGCAGCAGGTAAAAGCTTCCATAAATGGTTTTGACTTCTTCCGTAAAAAAAGTCAGCAGGATTATCAATTACATCAGGGTTGAACGTGCCAATTATCAGAGTCTCTGTTTTTCTGTTAATATGGTGTCGAATAAATCTGTGTTTTACTCTAATCATTGTTGTACATTCGTTTTTTAAAAATAATTTGATTACAATATTTAATTAGGATATAAAAAAATGAAAATTCATAAAAATTAACTACTTCCAAATTTCAACATAGTAAACTTCTTTATTTTCAGCGTCAATCCAATATGATTGTGTCCCATTTTTTTCTAAAAGACTCACATATTTCTTGAGTCCATCTAAACTAGTAAATTTATACATAGTTGTAGTTTTATAATATTTTCGTGCTTTTTCATCGAAAAAAAGTTTGCCCTCAATATTAGTGTTAGAAAATTCATAGGTTGATATTTCAATTAATCCAAATTCATTATCTTTATTAATATTAGTTAATAATTTCTTCAATGGTTTGTAGTATGAAGAAGACGAATGTATTTTTAACCCTCTTAGAGCTTCGGGTTTTGAAATTTGTTTATGAGGTTCTCCTCTAACAATCTTTTCTGCATTATTATTAAAAAGGATTTTGAATTTTTCAGTCTTCGGATATTTTTTAGGTCCTTTTATTATACCTTCGTCTTTTTTAATTGTAAATTCTTGGTTTTTTTGTGTGTATCCAACTACCTGGCTATAGTATTTGAACTCTCGCATGAAAGACAAAGAATATTTCTCTTTATTTTTAATTTTAACTTTACCTAAATTAAATTCGGAAACAATAAATCCATTTTTTGAAGGGGGCCAAATTTCAAAGGCAGCCGTTAGAACTAATTGTATTTTATATTTAATTTCATTTTGCAACTTACTTTCTATGTTTAAATCTTTTAGCCAACTGTCTATAAGATTTGTAATTTGAATATGAGAATACATTAATGCTATTTTTATATGTTGTGCATTTTCTTTACCTTCAAAGTACCAATCTGGCGTTGTTATTAAATCGTTAGTAAGTTTTATTGTTCTCATGAATAATTCTTTTTCACCTATGAAATAATCATATTCTCTCTCGTATACAACATCTGTTGTTATCATGGTTTTATTATTATGTGATAAGACAAACCTTCCTAATTTACCGTTCATATATAGAGAGTCATTTAAATAAAACCTATTTTCTGTAAAATTTATTTTGACTCCTGGCTGTAATATAACCCAATCAAGACGACTCGGATAAGAACATCTTCCTAAAAAATCATCATCTTTAAAATAAACATTCCAAAATTTATTATGAGTTTGAAAAGGTTCACTCCCGTTAGGTATTATATTTACCGAACTTTCATTAGCTTTCTTTATAAAGTTTAAGGTAGAATTTAATAAATCGTTTTTCGTTGTAGATATTAGGAGTTTCTTTTTTCTTAATTCTTCTTTCCTTTTTCTTTCTACATCTCTTTTTCTCCTTTCTTCTTCCGCTTTCTTCTTCCTTTTTTCTTCTCTTTCTCTTCTTTCTTCTCTTTTCTTTCTTATGGTTTGATAATTCACAAATTCTTCAAACGACATAATTGGCCTATCGGAATAGTCATAAGTTGTTCTAATTGTTTTACGATTTAACATCATGAAAACTACTGTATAAACTCTATTGCTTGAACTATAATCCACAATTTGAGCCCCTTTTGAAATTGCAAAATTTTGAATTTTCGATATATCTTGGTTAATTACGTACCTGTTATAGTCGTGAAGAGTTATTTCTTGGCCTATTAAAAAACAAGGGAAGCAAAGCAAGAATATAATTAAAGGTATATAAATTGATTTTTTTTTCATTTTATTTTTTGTTATATTTAATATGTTTTAAGTTGTTATTTTCCAAACCCGCTTGGTTTTTATATTCTACAAAGCAGATTTTTAAATCTGCTTGATTTTCTTATTTGCTTTTACGGCATTTATACAGTCTTGCAACTAGACTATGAAATTAGCAACATCATTCCTTAATGGCTTATGTTTTCTATATGCTGGGTTGAGTGCTTTTCTTGTATTAATCTTATTCATTTAAATTTTACTTTATATGTAATTACTAAATTACTGAAAAAACTAATAATTTGGATTCTTTAATATAGAAAAAACACTTTAAAAAAGAGATTTCACGATTTGGTCTATTTCTTGCTCTAAAACTGTGGTATCTGCTTTTGGGTTATCTTTTTTGATTGATAATATTTCATCTACTTTGACTGATACTTTATTTTGAATATTAATATCTGGTTTTATAAGTGGAATATTTAATAAAGGTGCTTTATCTAATTGAAAATTATTTCCTTGCATTTTCCCTTTATTTTTAAGCCAAAATTCAATAAGTGATGCTATGCAAACCGTAAGGTTTATTATCTGATGAAATTACATTTTGAAACTTATCTAAATGTTTCTTTATGTTTGGTGTATAAGCTATATGGTTTAACATCAGAAGAAATTGCTCTCGTAGAGAATAGTTAAATGCATAAAAACCTCGACTTTCCTCTTGGTTTTTATTTTTAAAAATAATATTCTACGTTAATTGCTGCCTTATTTTATTAATCTTCGAAATAGTATTTGGATGTAGACCAATTATTTTTGCAACCTCTATTTGTTTATAGCCTTTGTTTAAATAATCGAGAGCCTTTTTATTTTTTTCCTTATTTAAAAAATCTAATTGATTTTCTTTAGTTCCTTTGTTTCTGCCTTTATATACTCCGTTTGCCTTTGCAATAGCAATACCTTCTAATTGCCTTTCTCTAATCATTTTACGTTCCATCTCAGCTACTACACCTAAAATGGAGATGACCATTTTAGAAATATCATTTTCTGTACCATCTTCATTTAGCGTTCTAAGTCCTTGTTTTTTAAATTCAATATTCACCTTTTTGGTATTAAAAAAAGCAATGGTCTTTAGAATATCTAACAGATTTCTTCCCAGGCGGTCAATTTCGTGAACGATAATTTCATCGACAACCCCTTTTTCTGTTAATTCTAAGATTTTCTTTCCTCCCTCACGTTCAAAAAATGGTATTGCACCAGAACATTTATCTTCTATAATTTTACAAGTTTCATCTTTATTCTGTTTTTGTCTTATAGAGTTTTGCTCTATTGTACTTGTACGTATATATAAAACTTTCATTTTGTACTAATTTTAGGTTAGTGTAGTTGATACCCTTATTTTGTGTCTTGCTTTAAGGTTTAAGGCTATTTTAGGTTAATTATTTACAATTTCTGTTATCACAATTTTAAGTGCAGTTTATCAAGATACTTATCAAACCCTTTTTATTGTGGAATAATTAACAATAAACATTTAGATGGTAGATTAATACAAGGAAAACATAAGCCTTTAATCTCTCAAGAATTATTTTTAAAAGTAAATAACGCTGAAATTGTTTCTAAAGTTTACAAAACCTCAAAAATGGACGAAAACAGACCATTACAAGGGGATTTAAAATGTTCTTGCGGTGGTGTTTTCACGGGTTATATTAAGAAAGCTAAGCATCATTACTATAAATGTAATAAATGTAAGCATAATAGCTCCGTGAAGCCTCTTAATGATTTATTTGAGCAACTATTACGACAATATAATTTTGATTCTAAATATCTTGAGTTATTTAAAAAACAACTTAAATACACTTTTGATTATACTGAGAATGAAAATATTACTAAAAGGAAGGAGCTAAAAAGTAAAATTTCCAAAAATAGAACTGACCTTGATACAGTAAATTACAAATATGCTTTGAATAATTTGGACCAAGAGGTTTTTACAAGCGTTTCAACCAAGATTAAATCTGATATATCAATTTTAGAGGATGAATTGTCAAACATCACATTTGATTTATCGAACTCTACAAACTATATATACGAATCTATTAAAATAGTCAACGAATTTGCTGGTTTGTGGAAAAATCAAAGTATTGAAATTAAGAAGGATATTCAAAATATTGTATTTTCTAATCATATCGAGTATGACGTAAAATCTAAGACTTATCGAACTCCTTATGAAAATGAGGTATTATCAATAGTGGTAAGGGGTGGTGGCAAAGAAAAAACGGGAAATAAAGGTGTAAAACCCTTAAATTCCCGTCTTGTACTCAAGGCGGGAATCGAACCCGCACTTCCGAAAAAACTGGATTTTGAATCCAGCGCGTCTACCAATTCCGCCACTTGAGCAAGTTTTATCAGCACTGCAAATGTATTAAATTATTTTATTTTAAAGTCACTAAATTAATTCCAAACTAAATAAATTAATTCTACTTTTGTTTCCTCACAACAACTCACTAAAAAACACGCACTAAATGCCTAAAAATCAACAAGCCCCAAAAATTTTTGCCTGTAGACAAAGCTTAATTTTGGCAGAGAAAATTGCAAAAGAATACAACACTACTTTAGGAAAAGTAAAGACTACTTGTTTTAGTGATGGCGAATTTCAGCCCGCTTTTCAAGAATCTGTAAGAGGTAAACGTG
>JBLHGY010000117.1:0-5796 GCA_047616665.1 Polaribacter sp. | reverse complement strand
AAAGATATTCGGTTTGAGCTTGAACTGACAAAATCAGTTGTAAAAAATTTTGAATTCTATCTATTTTCAAATCAGTTTGAAAAATTAGAAGAGCTTTTATGTATACATTTCTATAAACAAGCTCTGACTACCTTTGTGATGGATAGCTGCTATACAGATTGGTTAAGAGAGAGTTTTAGAAAAATCAGATCTACTCAAACATACGAGAATTGTCTTATCGCAACTTATTTAAGTACTATACCTTTAGAAACACTGGAGAAACAAAAGTTTCTATATCAACTCCTTCAACTCTTAAGTTACATTCGAACTCTAAAAAGTTCTGTCAATTGGATTTCCAATGAAAATTATCGAATGATTTCTTTTCGAGTAAGCGAATTTTTAGAGTTTTTAGGAAAAAAGAAAACAAATTATTATCAAATTAGAAAAGTGGTAGATTTTTTAAAATCTTTACAAAGATTACCACCAGTTCTGGAAGATTTTTCGACTGAGAGTTTTCGAAGTATTTTAATTTTTCCTTATCTCGAAGTGAGGAAGGAAAAATCCTGGAAGGTCGAATTAGCAATTGCTGAGAAAGTTTATTTTTACAGATATCCTTTTTATTTTCCACAAGACTTTTTAACTTACGATGACGTTTATGATTTAAGAGCAAAAATTTTCTTTCTTTTATCATTTTCGACGACTGAGCTGAGTAAAGAATTTCAAATTCAAGAAGTCTTTGACCAAGTTGGTATCTCTCGTCAAAAAATGACAAGGTTAAGAAAGTCGATTGTTATCATTTTCGAAGATGCTCGAGATTTGAAATTAATTGAACCACGATTTACTTTACTTATGAAAACAAATAAAACTAAAGAAGTTGACAAATTGACATCCAACTTACTTGTGAAAGCAAAATCGATTTTTTATACTGAAATTCCTTAGTTGATATTAAGTTGGTAAAATCCGTCAGAATTACGACTTACTTACAAAAAGGGTTACATTTTGACCTTCGTTACTTACAAAAAGGGTTACATTTTGACCTTCGTTACTTACAAAAAGGGTTACATTTTGACCTTCGTTACTTACAAAAAGGGTTACATTTTGACCTTCGTTACTTACAAAAAGGGTTACATTTTGGCCCTTTTTGAGATAAAATACTGATCATTGATTATTGAATAAGCTGAGTTTACAACGGTTTCTCTAACTTGAATTCAACTTTATAAAAAAAGAAAGGTTTACACTTTAAGAAGACATTTCCTTTTTTTAAATTTATTAAAAATAATTTTTAATAAAAGTGTATAATCTTAAGTAAAAATATTTTATTATGACAGCACTATTATACTATTCCATTTCATCGGATTTGACTAAAGATGAAATAATTGCAATAGACGAGCGAGTTGCTAAGAACCGAGAAGGAGTTTACTTATTCGTAAGAAAATTGCCTTCGAATTCAAAGCGTAAAGCAAAAAGATTAGGGTTTTACATAGTATTTATGTTTGCGATTAGTCAACCATTAGTTCCATGTGCAGCTGCTGTAATGATGCCATTACCACCAGTAGCTATTCATAGATTATCACCTATGGAACAAGATAGAATTCTAAGTAATAAAAAAGGTTATCCTCAAATTGCGACTATTCCTGAATCAAAAGTGGATAAAATTAGATTAACGAATGACCAAATTAAAGAATTCAATAATCTTGCTCTGCAACTTAATAGTGGTTCAATCACGATGGAAGAGGCAGTTTTACAATTGCGTGGTGGTGAATTGAGTGATATAGTTGGGGTTATTGCGTTTGTTATTTTCATAAACTGGTATGACTCCTTATTTGGTGTAGAAGCTTTTCAAGCAAATCCTTTACCACATCAAGATCCGTTCGGTTGGTTGAGTGGTAAATATGACTCTAAAAATGCTGGTAATGGTCAATGTTTGTCTCATCCACCATCTAGATTTGAACGAGAGACACTTCATACAATGAAGCAAATGTGCGCTGCCTCAGCAGATGAAAATGGTTTTGTGATGAATTATGATGAAGCTTATAATTTAGTTAAGGAAACTTACAGTGGTTCAATGCAAGTTACAGAAGATTTTAAAATAACGGATTGGCAAGCTGCATCGCATCTTTACCATGGTAAAGGAGTTAACGTAAATCCAGAAGATTTTGGTATAACGCAAGCTGAATTAAATAAAATCCAAGATGAGGGCTTCATAAAATATGTACAGAGGGGAAACAAGTTACCTTCTATAGAGCATGTAAGAAGTTATCAAAAATCATTGAAGGATATTTGTCTAGATCCTTCAACTGATCGACGAGACGATTCAGAATATTATAATCCGCATGGTGTTACGCCAACAACCGCTTTTAAAAATGACAGATATCTTGTGTGTTTTAACCAGACTACGGGAGATTTAATTACTGGCGATAAACAAAGACGCGGAACAACTAATAAATTTGATCAAACAAACAAGATTGGTAGCAAAAAATGGATTGATAAATGGTCAAAATAATAAAATTAAAAAAATATTTCATGGGTATAAATTACAATAAGATAGAGCATTTAGAATTGCTAAAAAAAAAATCTGTGATTGCAAACTCGGAAGATTATAAAAAACTTCTAAGATATTCTACCATGACAAATGGTCATTTGGATTGGTGTATTCGCGAACATTATTTAGATTTATTGGAGAATTTTCGAAAAGGAAAAATTCAAACTTTTGAGTTTTGCATAAGCTTTGAAAACACTGGAAAATTAACTTCTGATATCCTAGATATTTTAGAATCTAATTTAATTATTTTATCACCTAATGAAAAATCATTAGGCTTTTCAGACTTACTCGAAGAAGTTTTTGATACTTGCGAAGGCTACTTGCAAGACGCCGAATTTCGTGATGAAAACTCTGAAGTTGAGTTTAAGAATTCCGTTGAAGAAATTTTTTTAAAAATTCAAAAATATTTGAACGAAGAGTGATGAATTATATCACTCTTCTATATTATTTATATTTCACCTTCATCAAAAAATACGCTCATTTTAAGGTCAGAATCCCATTAAAGCTCGTATTACCTAAACTTGATTTATTTTCATTCTAGAACACTCTAGGCCTGTTTCAGAGCATATTTGAATTCCTTTCCTTCCTTTAATTTCCTAGCCTGATGAAAGACTATTAGAATGGCAGTAGGGGAAGAGCTTTATTTTTATCAGTATCCATTTTTATTTCCGAATTATTTTATTAGTTATCAGAACAAATATGATTTGGAAATTAAGCTTCAATTGATAGAAAGTTTTAGTACAGTTGGTTTAGAAAAAAGGTTTCCGGTGAGAAATTTTTTAAATCAATTTTCTGTTCCCAATAAAGAGCTAAAAAAAATAAAAAAACAGTTGGTTGATTCGTTTTCTACATTGAAAGGTTCTGAATTAATTGAAAACGAGTTTAGCTTAAACTATAAAAATGGTTTCTCTAAAAAAGTAGAAGATTTGACTTCAATAATGATTTCAAAAAGTGAGTCTCTTTCTTTTTGGGAGAAAATATAGTTAAAAACTATCCGTTTTTTAGAAATCAGACAGTTAAAAACGGATAGTTTTTAACTGTCTGAACTTTCCTTAAATATAATTTAACTTCGAATGATTTTGGGCAATGTTTAAAGGGGTTTCTTGGGCTTTTAAAAAAGGGTTTTTGAGTGACTTTTAAATGAAATTAGGGGGGAAAGAAAAATTTCTCGTCTTACTACTCGTAGCGTTCAAAAAATGTGTGCATTTTATGTATGTGTAAATAAACTATTAGGCAAATTAAAAGTTAGTAAATTTTATTTTTTTAAATTAGAATGTTGTATGAGGTTAGACCACACACACATTCCACATAGATTAATAGCTGAGTATTAAAAAAACTCAAGTACTACTAACATTGATTATTTTTTAACATGGTAAACTGAAAATATTTAAACAATTAGTTAAAGCATTAGTTAAAGCAATTGGAATCGTTGCCTTTGCAGCTACTATTCGATGGAGTAAGGATCAAAATGGAAATAATAGTTCTTTTATTAATGATAATTATATTAATAAAACTATTTCTAATTATTCTTCTACAGAAATAGACTTTTATAGTCCTAACGAAAAAAAAGCTGTTAATGGTAATCGAGTAAGGCTTAGTTCCGGTGAGATGATTGGCCTCTCTAAGCTTAATAATTCAATAACTTCAAGAACAATGGAAGAAGCAGTTTTAAAATTAAGGGCCGGAGATGACACATTAATTAGGAGTATTATTTCAAAAGTTTCGGAATCTAAATGGGATATACCTAGCATTAATAAGCTTCTTCAAAAACTAGTAGAAATGAGTTTAGAAATCGGGTCAAACAACAAGTTAATGAGAATTTTAGTAGAACTAGAAAAACCAATAATAGTACCGTCCTCGTCCTCAACTATCTTTGTCGAAGGAGCTGATTTTAAATTGCCCGGTTTTCTATCCGGTCCGAAAAAACGAAGTAAGGTTAACTGGGGAGAAGAAAACAAATTGTCTACTCCTTCTGCAGATTATTTATTGGACACCACAAAATGTTATGGGCATAGAGAAGGTTATAATATGCCTCGCTCAGTGTCTGAAAAATTTGAAACCAATGCGGTAAGAAAGTTAGCCAAGAAATCTCTTAAAGATTCAATGGTAAAAAGAGAATATACATTTGTTAAGAGCCAACTTGAAGATGGAATTCATCCGGTTAACCTGAGTGAAAAATCAACTTTCGTCAGTTCAACGAAAGTACTAGTAAAAAAAAGTGAAGGTAGGTATATTGTAGATGTTTCAGACACTCATGCGGACATTCTTGGAGTAAGTAGTCGTACAAATCAGGGATGTATGGAAAGGTTTGAAAAATTAATGAACGAACTCTATGATTTAAATCTTAAAGGATATTAAAAACTTATGACAATTAACATTAAAAAAATAAAGTATCTTATTCCACCAAAGGATTTATTTAATGATGCATTGGACGTTTTTATAACTTTAGAAGACGATTATTGCAGCGATGGTTTTTGTTATTTCGTAGAAATAACAACGCCCCAATTTTTATCCACTATAATGGAAAAAGGAAAAAGTACTTTTTTAGAACCTGGGTACCCATATATTATTGTTTCAAAATTAACAGATGATATTATCCGAGCTGCTATCGAGTCCTTAATAAATCCAAAAGATTATCCAGATGAGGATGAATTGCGCTGGCTAAGATTCTATCATGTAATACCCAAGTTAACTACAGAAGAAATAGATGAAATTTTGAATCGAAAAAAGGAAGAAGAGATTGAATTAGACGCAGCGATAGATGCAGAGTTCGAAGACGAATGAAATTATATACAAACGATTAGATGATAAAATATTCAATCATCTAGTCGTTTATTTTCTAAAGAAAATTATTTTATCTTTCATCTTACTCACTGAAACCTCCTTATTCACGACTTCGTTTTACTTTAAGTTAGTATAACCCTACTCAACCTATCAAGAGGCCTTCACGAGCTTTAAGATACCTCTCAGAAGACATTCAAATCTCAGCACCCCTCATAAAATATTTCATTCACCCCCACAACCAGAACTGTTCATCTGGGGTAAACCCTAAACAAACCTCGATATTTTGTTTATAATTATTTTATTAAACCCTATTGACAAACAAAGTCACTTCATGTACCATTTATAAACAAACTATTTAAGGAGGTTTATGTTTAACGAAATTCCTAAAAATTGTCGCTATGGCTATGCAAGAGTTAGCTCTAAATCTCAAGAGGATAATTCCTCTTTGGAAGCACAGAAAGAAGAATTTATTCAACAAGGAGTTCCAAAAA
>JBLHGY010000116.1:0-5803 GCA_047616665.1 Polaribacter sp. | reverse complement strand
GAACCAAAAAGAATTTAAGAGTCCCGATGGTATGGTTTGGGTAAAAGGTAAGACCTTTTTACAAGGAGCCAAACAGTCAGATAATTTTGCAATGCCAAGGGAAAAACCTGGTCATGAAGTTAGGGTTAATGGTTTTTTTATAGACGCAACAGAGGTAAGCAATAAACAATTTAAGCAGTTTGTAGAGGCTACTAAGTATATTACAATTGCAGAAAGACCAATCGATTGGGAAGAGATGAAAAAGCAACTTCCTAAAAACACACAAAAACCGCACGATTCTATTTTACAACCTGGAAGTTTAATTTTTAATAAAAATATAAATGCGGTTGTAAATATGAATAATTATTTTCAATGGTGGATATGGAAAATTGGTGCGAACTGGAAACATCCAGAAGGACCAGATTCTACAATTAAAGATAAAGATAATTTTCCTGTTGTCCATATTGCTTTAGAAGATGCTTTAGCTTACTGTAAATGGGCGAATAGACGCTTGCCAACGGAAGCAGAATGGGAAGCTGCAGCGCAAGGAACAAATAATAGAGCCATTTTTACTTGGGGAGATAACCCCACTATTTTAAACTCAAATGCAAATACTTGGCAAGGCGTTTTTCCTACAAAAAACGAATCTATAGACGGTTTTAAGTTAATTGCACCTGTAAAATCATATCCAGCAAACAGCATTGGTATCTTTGATATGGCAGGAAATGTTTGGGAGCTTACAGCGGACTTATTTAATGTAAACCATTATAAAGAATTAGATATTTCTAAGCCAATTAAGAATCCTAAAGGTGCTAACAAATCATACAGTCCTGCGAACCCTAATCAAATAGAATATGTAATGAAAGGTGGGTCTTTTTTATGTCATGAATCGTATTGTGCTAGTTTTAGAATTTCTGCAAAAATGGGTGTTTCGATAGATTCAGGTTCAGACCACATGGGCTTTAGAACCGTTGCAACTAAAAAAATGATAACAAATAGTCAAACTACAGATTAAACCTTATGTAATTTTAATAGTCAAAAAAGAAAAAGGTAATTTTTTATAAAATGAAGCAAAGGCATATTCAACATTTATATAATAGAGCAGGTTTTGCGGTAAGCTATAAAAAACTAACTAATTTAAAAGATAAACCTAAAATTAAAGTCGTTGATAATTTATTTGCGGAGGCATTAAAAACGCAACCCTTAGAATTAGATCTTATAGCGTTTAAAGCTTTTTCTGAATCTTTAGGATCCTATTCTAAAATGAATAGAATTAATAGGCAAAAATTAAATAAAAAAAATAGAGAAAAGATTAAAGATTTAAATTATGCCTGGATTGAAAGACTTGTAAATCCTGATGCGGTAATAATCGAAAAAATGACCTTGTTTTGGGCCAATGTTTTTGTCTGTAAAGACAATAATGTACTAAGTATGCAGCATTACAATAATACATTAAGAAAATTTGCGCTTGGTGATTTTAAACAGTTTGTAAAAGCGATCGCTAAAGAAGCTTCAATGAGTAAGTACCTTAATAATAAACAAAATGTTAAGAAGAGACCTAACGAGAATTTTGCTCGAGAGTTAATGGAGCTTTTTACACTTGGTATTGGGCATTATACAGAACAAGATGTTAAAGAATCTGCAAGGGCCTTTACTGGATGGACAAACAATCGAAAAGGTGTGTTTATCTCCAATCCTAAAAAACATGATGCTGGTATAAAAACCTTTTTAGGCAAAACAGGGAACTTTGACGGGGACGCTATTATTGATATTATTTTAGAACAGAAACAATGTGCTAAATTTATTTGTGAAAAACTATATAGATATTTTGTAAACCCTACCATAAATGAAACTAATTTAAAAGAAATCACAGCGGTTTTTTACAAGGATTATGATATTCAAAAAGTGATGTATCATATTTTTAAATCAAATTGGTTTTATGATGACCAAAACATTGGAGTAAAAATAAAATCTCCCTTAGAACTTCTAGTAGGAATACAAACGATTATTCCCATACAGTTTCAAAAGCCGAAGCAATTGCTGTATTTGCAAAAAATGATGGGTCAAATTCTGCTAAATCCACCAAATGTAGCAGGATGGGAAGGTGATAAAAATTGGATAGACTCTAATACATTAATGTTTAGATTAAAATTACCTTCAATACTTTTAAACAATGCTATTATTAATTTAGAATCAAAAGGCGAGTTTGAAGACAATTTTGAAAATTATTATAAAACCAAAAAACAAAACTATATCAAGACACTGCCATCTTGGAATGATTTTGAAAAAGAATACGCAGCCGTTTCAATTAAAGAATTTAAAAAAATAATATTAATTTCTAATATAGATAAAGATACAGAAGCCTTTTTAGATAATTTAAAATTCAATACAAATAAAGATCTGTGCATCCAACTCATGTCTATTCCAGAATATCAACTTTGCTAAATAATGGAAAGAAGAAAATTTTTAAAACAAAACGTACTTGCAAGTAGCTTGTTTTTTGTACCAAGTTTTGTAAAGGCATTCGAGAATGCCATAAAGGGCTCTTTAGGGTTTAAAAAGCTTGTAATTGTGCAATTATCTGGTGGTAATGATGGTTTGAATACGATAATCCCATATACAAACGATATTTATTATAAAAGTAGACCAAATATAGCTATTGCAAAAAACGATTGCATTAAAATAACTGATGAGTTTGGGATCAATAAAAATTTAGCACCTTTAAAAAATTTGTATGATAAAGGGTATTTATCTGTTATTAACAATGTAGGCTATCCCAATCCAATTAGATCTCATTTTAGATCTACAGATATTTGGCATACAGCAAGCGATAGTAATCAATATTTAAATACAGGTTGGTTAGGAAGATATATAGATATTTATGGTAAAAAACCCTATTCAGGAATAGAATTAGACGATAGTTTGTCTCTAATAATGAAAGGAGATGTACTAAAAGGAATTGCGACAAAAAATCCAACTAGTTTATATAATAATACAAAAACACCTTACTTTAAAAAGGTGCTAGATTCTCAAAGAGATGCACATTTAAGTGAACATAATTTGGGGTATTTGTATAAAACTATGATAGAAGCAAAATCGTCTGCAAAATATATCTTTGAAACATCTAAGACGTACAATAGCACTTTAACATATCCAAATAATCCCTTTGGAAAACAATTAAAAACGACAGCTCAATTGATAAATTCTAGCGTAGAAAGCAAAGTATTTTACGTATCAATGGGTGGTTTTGATACCCATGTAAGACAAGAAAAAAAACAAAATAAATTGCTACAAACATATAGCGAGGCAATGGACGTTTTTGTGAAAGATTTAGAGCAAAAAGACACATTTAAAGATACACTTATTTTAACTTTTTCTGAATTTGGAAGACGTGTCCAACAAAATGCAGCCAACGGAACAGACCATGGTGCAGCAAATAATGTGTTTATAATTGGTAAGAATTTAAAAAAACAAGGATTCTATAACGAAGCTCCTAATTTAATAGATTTAGATAAAAATGGGGATATTAAATATACGGTAGATTTTAGATCTATATACGCAACCATTTTAGATAAATGGTTAGAGGTTGATGATGCCACAATTTTAAATAAATCCTATAGTAAGTTGGGCTTTATTTAAGACTTCATACAACAGTCGTGAAGAAAAATGAAATACTTCAAAACCCCGATGTAAACTTTTTATTTTAGACATATTCGGGCATCACACTGAAGGTTAAAAATAATAATTTGAAGTTGAAAAATAAGCCGAAGATCTGTTTTAAATAGCATAGAGGAATAACAAATGCATGTTATTCCCCTATTTATTGTTTATTTCCGTTAAACAATTTTCACTTTAATAAATCTTAATTTGGCAACATAGACGCTACTAATTCAAGAGTTTGAACTTGTTGGCCAACAATCATTTCAATAGACTCATTATATGCTCTTCTATCAGTATCAAAAGAATTTGCACCAAACTTTTTGTTGTAATCCTTTTCCCATGTATTGTCGAACTTTTGAGGCGTTCTGCTGTATTTGTCAAATCCTATAAATGAGGTTGTTTGATTCCAGTTTCCACCAGAGACAAGAGAAACAATTATCCTCTTGTGCTCAGGAATTCTTTCTCCATAAATTTCACCAATTCTTTCCAACCATCTCCTAAAATCGTCCCATTTGGATGGTTTTACAATATAATCTGTTTGTATTAGGTATTTTGATGGGCTTTGTCCCTCGACAATATTCATATCTCCCCATTTCATCCTAGTCCATCTTTGAGCACCACCAATTGGATCAACAAATTTAGATACGTTTTCTTTCCAGTAATTTAATTCTTTCGTTTTATCCTTATCATAATCGGCAGAAGATTGCCAAGGCATCACTCTCAAATATTGACCACTATTTTTACCCGTTACAACTTTAAAAGTAACAATCGTATTTTCTTTTGTAGTGTTAAATTTTTTAGTTTTTAGTCCTGCGGCTTTTTCAAATTGATTGACCATTTCGGCTTTAGGTTTGTAGACCCAAGTATTCCAATATTCTGCGTTTTGATTAAAATTTTGAGAAAATAGATTGATACTAAATAGACAAAGTCCAATAATTATAATTTTTTTCATTTTAAGTTGAATTATTAATTAGTTGATAAATATACTAATTAATTTTTAATTGCAACTAAATAGGTATTTATGAATGTTTTGATTTTGTAGGAAGCTCTTTTGAATATTTATTTTAGATGTTTTATATGAAATAAGTAGTTTTTATATACTTTATTGGTTTCTATAACTTTGAGAAAATATATATTATTCCTTAAATATTTTATTATAGCCAGATGTACCATCTTTTGAATCTTCGTAGTGAGTTAATTCTATTTTAGTGCCATTCGTTGTATCATAAGTATATTCGTCAGCACCAGCATATATTATATTCAATTGATACAGCATAGGCTTTAACTTTCTCATATTTCCATTCAAAATAAAGCATTTCTGTGGTAGCACAATTTTCACTTGTATCTACCAAATATACTATTACAATGCCTGCACCATCTGACTTGAAATTAAAAGAAGAATTATTGAACTAATTAGAAAGCAGAAGTCCATGTCATTAAAATACATGCTAAGAGAGAAATAAGTGATGTTTGTCGTTTGCTTTCCAAATAGACTGTATTTTTGTAAAAAAAAACACCATGAAAAAAATAGCATTACTTCTTTTAATTTTAGGTGCCGGTATTAAGGGTTATACCCAAGTAAACCCAGACAGTATTGAAATTATAAGAGGACCCTATGGAGTTCCCCATATTTATGCCGCAACAGATGTTGAGGTAGCTTACGGTTTTGCATGGGCGCAAGCAGAAGATCATTTTAAGTTGATTCAAGAAGCCTACATTGCAGGAAACGGAATTTTAAGCAAACATATAGGGTTAAAAGGTGCAGGTGCTGATTTTTTGGTACAATTTATTCAAGCTGAAAAAACAGTAGACGCACAATTCCATACACTCGATAAGAAGTTCATTGCACTGTTAGAAGGGTTTACTCAAGGGCTCAATGCTTTTGCAAAGAAGCACCCAAAAGAAATTCTAAAAAACGAACTTTTTCCGCTCACGCCAAAAAAACTTTTACGCTACACACAGTTGCAATTGTTCATTTCAAATGGGGCAGACAAATTGGTAAAAGGAATCGTGAACAATGAGTTGTCTTGGCCTTACGAAATAGAACAAGATACGAAAGGGTCCAATTTATTAGCCATTAGTAGAAGTCGAACCCAGTCTGACGAAACTTTTTTAGCCATTAATACACATCAACCCTTAGAAGGACCTACCTCTTGGTATGAGG
>JBLHGY010000115.1:0-5882 GCA_047616665.1 Polaribacter sp. | reverse complement strand
CGAAAAGTCAAGAGCGTTTTGCAGAATTAGGAATTGAATTTAGTACGCATGAAGGAGTCGATTATACAGATTATTCGAATAAAGAGTTAATAAAGCTTTGGAGAGATACATTAAAAAAAGGGATGCACGGTGTTTGCTTTAGTATGTATGAAGATGGGCAGGAACCTGGCGATGTTATTACGCAAGAACAAGTAGAAAGAAGGATTAAAATCATAAAACCCTATGCCAAATGGGTGCGTTCATTTTCTTGTATAGAAGGTAATGAACACATACCACGTATTGCGCACAAGCACGGCATGAAAAATATGGTGGGTGCTTGGTTAAGTGACGATTTAGAAAAGAATGAAGAAGAGATTATTTCTTTAATTCAACTAGGAAAAGAAGGTTGTGTAGACATTGCGGCTGTAGGAAACGAAGTATTGTATAGAAAAGAGTTAACACTTGAGCAATTGTTAGGGTATCTCAAACGTGTAAAGGAAGCATTGCCTAACGTTCAAGTAGGGTATGTAGATGCATATTACGAATTCTCAAGTCATCCAGAATTAGTGGAAGCTTCTGACGTGATTTTGGCAAACTGCTACCCATACTGGGAAGGTTGTAATATTGACCATTCTCTAAACCACATGCAACAAATGTTTAGCCAAGCGAGCCATGCAGCACAGGGTAAAAAGGTGATTATTACAGAGTCTGGTTGGCCAAGTAAAGGAGAAAGTTTAAAAGGGGCACATTCTTCTGAAGAAAATGCGATGAAGTATTTTATTAATGCACAAGCGTGGTCTGCACAAGAAAATATAGAACTCTTTTATTTCTCTTCTTTTGATGAGTCATGGAAAGTAGGTGCAGAAGGAGTTGTGGGAGCTTACTGGGGCCTTTGGGATAAGCATGAAAACTTGAAGTTTTAATTAGTAAGTTTTTTTAAAAATTGTATAAAGTAAGTTTTCTAATTTCTAGAAAACTTATTTTTGTTATATAAGGTGCATGGAATACTAAAAAAAAACAGTGTTAAATCTGCTTGTTTTGTAATAAAAAACAGCTAAAATATTTTTATATTTACTCTTTAAATATTTCCGATTATGAAAATAAATTTCTTTATTCTAAAATCATTATTTGTTTTGTGCTTGTTGATGGTTTCTTGTCAAAACTCGAAAAGAGATTTATATCCTGAAGATTTAATTGGTGGTTTTGAATTATTGTCAGCAGAAAAAACAGGTATTGATTTTAATAATGGTATTAAAGAATCTGAAACTTTAAATCATATTTATTATAGTCAAATTTATAATGGAGCTGGTGTGGCAATCGGAGATTTAAATAATGACGGTCTGCCGGATATTTATTTTTGTGGTAATCAGGTTAATGATAAATTATATCTTAATAAAGGTGATTTTAAGTTCGAAGATATTTCTAAAAATTCTAAAATTACAAGAAGCCCCGGTTGGTCTTGGGGCGTAACAATGGCAGATGTAAATTCAGACGGTTATCTTGATATTTATGTTAGTAGAAATGGAGAGTCTATGAATCCTTCAGATAGAAAAAATAAATTATTTATAAACAATCAAGATTTTACTTTTACTGAGTCTGCGCGTAAGTATGGTTTAGATGATGCAGGGTTTTCGACACAAGCAGTGTTTTTTGATATGGATAACGATGGCGATTTAGACATGTATCAAGTAAATCAGCTACCAGATAGTCGCCTATTTAGTAGGTATATTAATATTCCTGAAAAAAGATATGAGTTTTATACCGATAAATTATATATAAATAATGGTGGTTTTTATCAAGATATTTCAGAACAAGCTGGTCTTTCGAGTAAATATACATATGGCTTAAGCGTTAGTGCTAGTGATTTTAATAATGATGGATTTGTCGATCTCTATATTTCTAATGACTATGATGCTCCAGATTTTATGTATCAAAATAACGGAGACGGTACTTTTAAAAATGTGATTGATAAAGAATTAAAACATATTTCTAGATTTAGTATGGGTTCTGATACAGGAGATATTAATAATGATGGTTTAATGGATCTTTTTACTTTAGATATGGCAGCTGAAGATCATTATCGTTCGAAAACAAATATGCGTTCTATGAATGCAAAGGAATTTAAGGAAATGATTGAAACAGGTGGTCATCATCAATATATGTTTAATACTCTGCAAATTAATTCAGGTGTTGGTAGTTTTTCTGACATTGCCCATGTGGCGGGTTTAGCTAAAACAGATTGGAGTTGGGCTGGTTTATTAGTAGATTTAGATAATGATGGTTATAAAGATGTTGTAATTTCTAACGGTATCAAAAAAGATATTCGTAATAATGATTTTTTAACAGGTTTAAATAAAAAGCTTAAAACTAAATCTCAAGATTTTTATGCGATGAGTAAGGTTGTACCATCTACACCACTGCCTAACTATATATATAAAAATAAGAATGGTTATGAATTCGAAAATATTACGAATCAATGGGGTTTCGATGTTCCAAGTTTTTCACATGGAATGGCTTATGGTGATTTAGATAATGATGGTGATTTAGACATTGTAATTAATAATATGGAACTTCCTGCCTTTGTTTATGAAAATAAGACTAATGGAAATTTTTTAAAAATAAAATTTAAAGGCACTGAAAAAAATATTTATAGCTATGGCGCAAAAGCCACTATATATTACGGTAACAAGATGCAAGTTTCTGAAAATACAGTAACTAGAGGCTATTTTTCTTCCATAGAGCCTGGATTATTTTTTGGACTTGGAAAAGAGGTTTTGGTTGATAAAGTAGAAATTCTTTGGCCTGACGGAAAAATAAGTTTTTTTAAAGATGTGACAGCCAATCAAACTATTACTGCTAATTATACTAAGGCAAAATTAATTTCTAAAAAAAAGGAAGCAACACATCAATTATTATCAGAGGTGAATCTAAAAGACATTGGCTTAACATTTAAACATAAAGAAAATGAATTTGATGATTTTAGTGAGGAAATTCTACTCCCTCATAAATTATCATCGAATGGTCCTTTTTTAGCAAAAATAGATGTGAATGCAGATGGTTTCGAAGACGTTTTTGTTGGTGGTGCTGTAAACCAGGAGGGGGTTTTATATTTGCAAAACAAAGATGGAAAATTTGAAAAAAGTAAATCTCAACCTTGGGGCAAGGATAAAGGCTCAGAAGATTTAGGTGTGCTTTTTTTAGATGTTGATGGAGATAATGACCAAGACTTATATATTTCTAGTGGTGGTAGCGAATTTAAACAGGGAGATAAACAATTATTAGATAGACTATACTTAAATGATGGGAATGGGAATTTTTTAAAAGATTTAAATGCAATTCCAGCCATTTATGAAAGTACGCAATGCGTAAAAGCATCTGATATTGATGAAGATGGCGATTTAGATTTATTTGTAGGAATTCGATTAATTGCAGGGAAATATCCCTTCCCAGCAACCAGTTATTTTCTAATAAATGAGAAAGGGACTTTTAGGAAAGCAAACTCTAAAATAGCACCGGTTCTAGAAAATATAGGGATGGTTACGGATGGTGTTTTTTCTGATATAGATGCAGATGGTGATGAAGATTTGTTATTAGTCGGAGAGTGGATGGAAATTAAAGTTTTAGAGAATAAAAAGGGGATTTTTATCGATAATTCCAAGAGTTTTGGAATTAATGAAGAAACTAGAGGTATTTACTGGTCTATTACCGCAAATGATATTGATAATGACGGAGACGATGATTATGTTATTGGAAATCTTGGGAAAAATAATAAATTTAAGGCTTCTAAAGAACACCCTTTTAAAGTATTTGCTAATGATTTTGATAGCAATGGTAGTAATGATGTAGTATTGGCAAAATATTATAAAGGAGACTATGTACCTATGAGAGGAAAAGAATGTACTACACAACAAATGCCTTATGTTTCAGAAAAATTTAAGGATTATCACAGCTTTGCAACGTCTACATTAATAGATATTTTACCAAAAGAGACAGTAAAAGGGGCTATTGTTTATGAAATCAGCAATTTTGAAAGTATACTTTTAATAAATGAAGATGGTATATTAAAACGTAAAGTTTTACCAATTCAAGCGCAAGTTGGTCCTATAAAAGGTTCTATTGTTGATGATTTTAATGCTGATGGTTATAAAGATATTCTTGTTATTGGTAATCATTATGATGTTGAGGTAGAAACTACCAGATATGATGCGGGTTTTGGTTCTCTTTTATTAGGTGATGGCCAAAATAATTTCAAATTCTTACCTCCAACATCTAGTGGTTTACATATCCCAAAAGATAGTCGTTCAGTACATCAAATTAAAATAAATAAAAAGAATACTTTACTAATTACGAACAATAATGATTCTTTAGTCTTATTTAAAAAAAATCTATAAACCATCTTTTTTGTCTAATCTTAAGTTAGAATCTTGTTAATATATAGTTTTTATATTAAAACTTATAGTAAACACTGTTTTGTGTAAAGTGTTTTACCACAACAGTACCCATACATTACTCTTTTTTAAATCAATAATTAATTAATAATTCATTTAATTCATTGTTGTAAATCCTTTTATCTACTAACTTCTTTAATGATTTCGTAAAATATGTATCTTTTTTTTACTATGTATGTTTTTTGATGTGGTCTTTAACTTGAATTTAACAATTGGTTCTTATTATCTTACAGAATATTAAAATGGATTTTAATTTCCAAAAGAAATTCATTGACTAATTAAACTAATTTAAACATAATTAACATGAAAAAAAATTACATTTTTACTTTACTATTAGCGTTTTGCTTTAGTAATCTCTCCTTCGGGCAAGAAATGCTTTTAAATGGAGACTTCGAAAATTGGGATGATGACACAACTCCAACTAGTTGGACGAAGGTAGAAAATACTACTAAGGAGTCTACAGAAATACATGGAGGTTCCTTCTCTGCTAAGCACGTAGGTGGAACAAAAAAATTAGCTCAAACCATTGAAGGTGTTATCGCAGGAAATAGTTATACTATGACTCTTTGGTACAAAGTCACTGGTGGTGACGATACTGATGCTAGAATTTGGTCTTATTGGAAAAACGCTGCAGGAGTTAGTGTAAATGATGCTGCTACAGATGCTTCATTAAGAGGGCCAAGTAATGGTTATTTAGATAATAATGGTGGTGCTTGGACTAAATACGAAGTTACTGTTATTGCGCCAGCAGAGGTGACTAAGCTTTATTTTGAGTTAAGAACGTATGGTAGTGCAACAGTTTATTATGATGATTTATCTTTTGTTAATAACACTACAACGGAACCATGTACAACAGATGCTGCACAATCTGCTGCTGGAGTTGCTGCATTTGATTTGACTATGGGATCAGCTTTAACGGTTTTAGAAGATGGTGCTACTTTTGAGATTATTGACAATCCAGACTTTGACAATGCTGTAAATACATCTTGTAAAGTAGGGAAAGTAACAAAGTTAGGTGCTCAAAACTGGGATAATACTCAAATAGATTTTGATTCTAAGTTTGATTTTTCTACCACGAATGCTATCACTATTAAAGTTTGGTCTGCACAGGCAGATACTGAGGTAAGAATAAAGTTAGAAGAAATAGGGAATTCAGGTAATAACCTTGAGAAGTTTCAAACAACATCTGTTACTAATGGATGGGAAGAGTTAACGTTTGAATATACAAGTGCAAATAGTAATAAGTATGACAAGTTTGTTATTTTCTTTAATTTAAACGCATTAGATTCAAATACTTATTATTTTGATGACCTTAAGTTAGCTACTGTAACGGAACCATGTACAACAGATGCTGCACAATCTGCTGCTGGAGTTGCTGCATTTGATTTGACTATGGGATCAGCTTTAACGGTTTTAGAAGATGGTGCTACTTTTGAGATTATTGACAATCCAGAC
>JBLHGY010000114.1:0-5890 GCA_047616665.1 Polaribacter sp. | reverse complement strand
TACCACAAGAATTTAAAGTAGATTCTCAAGCAGATATTAAAGAACCAATTGGTATGTATGGTGGTCGTTTAGAAGCAAATTTTCATGTAGTTGTTGGGCAAGTTTCTTCTATTAGAAATATTGGGCGCTGTGTAAAAAGTGCAGGTTTAGATTTAAGTGATATTACATTAGAACCATTGGCATCTGCAGCTGCAGTGCTAAGTTTAGAAGAAAAAGAAGCAGGTGTAGCTTTGATTGATATTGGTGGGGGTACCACAGATTTAGCCATTTTTAAAGATGGTATTATTAGACATACGGCGGTTATTCCTTTTGGAGGAAATGTAATAACAGATGATATTAAAGAAGGTTGTTCCATAATAGAAAAGCAAGCAGAGTTATTAAAAATTAAATTTGGATCTGCGTGGCCAGGTGAAAATAAAGAAACAGAAATTGTTTCAATTCCCGGTTTAAGAGGAAGGGAGCCAAAGGAAATTACCCTAAAGAATTTATCTAAGATTATTCATGCTAGAGTGCAAGAAATTATTGAGCACGTATATTTAGAAGTAAAAAATTATGGACATGAAACTGCAAAGGGAAAGCTAATTGCAGGAATTGTCTTGACAGGTGGTGGATCTCAATTAAAACATCTACGTCAATTAGTAGAGTATATTACTGGTATGGATGCTAGAATTGGTTTTCCTAACGAGCATTTAGCAGGAGATTCTGAAGATGCTTTATCTAGCCCATCATATGCCACAGCAGTTGGTTTGTTAATGGAAGGTTTAAATAGAGACGGTAGAGAAGAAGAAGATCTTATCGAAGAGGTTACTGAAGAAGGTGCAGATATATCTGAAAATGACGCAGCGATAGATGAAAAACCAAAATCAAAAAAGAAAAAATCATTTTTTGATAAGTTTACAGAAAGTCTTAAGGATTTCCTAGACAATGCAGAGTAAAAAAAGTGAGTACGTAAAGAGTGGTTTAAGAGTACATATATAATAAAGAAAAAATAAAATATAATAGAACGTTATTATGAGCACAGAATTTGATAACATTTCATTTAACATGCCAAAGACACAATCTAACACTATAAAAGTAATTGGTGTTGGTGGTGGAGGAAGCAATGCAGTAAACCACATGTTTACGCAGCAAATTAAAGGTGTAGACTTTGTAATTTGTAATACAGATTCACAAGCATTAGAAAATAGTTCAGTTCCTAATAAAATACAATTAGGTGCTAACTTAACTTCTGGTTTGGGTGCGGGGGCAAATCCAGAAATTGGAGCACAAGCAGCCAAAGAGAGTATGCAGGAAATTCAGCAAATGTTAAATACCCAAACAAAAATGGTATTTATAACAGCAGGAATGGGCGGTGGAACCGGTACGGGAGCGGCGCCAATTATTGCAAAGATTGCTAAAGATATGGATATTCTTACGGTTGGAATTGTAACCATGCCTTTCGCTTTTGAAGGAAGAAGACGATCTAAACAAGCTCAAGAAGGAATTGATCAATTGCGCCAAAATGTAGATTCTTTAATTGTAATTAATAATAATAAATTACGCGAGGTATACGGAAACCTTGGCTTTAAAGCCGGTTTTTCTAAAGCAGATGAAGTTTTATCTACTGCTTCTCGTGGTATTGCAGAGGTAATTACACATCATTACAAGCAAAATATTGATTTACATGATGCAAAAACAGTGCTTTCTAATAGTGGAACAGCTATTATGGGTTCTGCAAAAGAAGAAGGAACCAATAGAGCAAGAACAGCGATTGTAAAGGCATTAGATTCTCCATTATTAAACGATAATAAAATTACAGGAGCTAAAAATGTCTTGTTGTTAATTGTTTCAGGAACGAATGAAGTTACGTTAGATGAAATAGGAGAAATAAACGATTATATTCAAGATGAAGCAGGGTATGATGCCAATATTATTATGGGTGTTGGTGAAGATGAGAAGTTAGGAGATTCTATTGCTGTAACAATTGTTGCTACTGGTTTTGCAAAAGATCAACAGAGTACAATAACAAATACAGAGGTTAAAAAGATAGTTCATACTTTAGAGAATGATCAAAAAGCAACCTATAATTTTGGTGAAAAGACCATTACGAAATCACCTACTTTAGAGCAACCAATTTCTGATGTTGTCCAAGAAAAAATTATTCATATTTTAGAAGATGATGCGGAATTTGAAGAGGTAAAGTCAACTCCGAAAATGGACTTGATACCGACTTCTGAAACCATTGTAAATACACCTGTGTTTCACGAAGAAGTATCTCTAGATATTGTTTCTGAGGATGATTTTGTTATTACAGATGTTACACCAATTGCAGAAGCTGTTGTTGAAGAGCCAAAACAAATTCAAGCAGATTTGTTATTCGATTTGCCGTTAAATAACGCAAGAGAAGAGGAAGTATCACAAGCTATTACATTTAATTTAAATACCCCTTCTGAAGATGTGAATGATATAGAGGTTGTTGCAGTAGAGGAAGTTATCCCTGTCCATAAAATTCAAGAGACACGTTACGTTTTAGAAGATTTTGATGCAAAACCAACGATTGGTAAAAGTTCTCGTATTACTGGAAAAGATACTACTGTTGCGGAAGAAGAAATTCAATTTGAATTGAAGACAGCAGCACCTGAAGCTAAAATAAATAGTATACAAACAATTAGTGAAGAAGTTTCTCCTTTAGATTTAACAATATCTGAATTACAAAAAAGAGCAGAAGAAAGACGTAAAAAAATGAAAGGTTTCAATTATAAATTCAATGATCAATTGAATAAAAATATAGATGAAATTGAACGCCAGCCAGCTTATAAAAGATTAGGATTAGACTTGAGTGCAGATGCATCGATTAGTAAGTCTAAGACAGCGATTAAAACCGATGATAGCGATATTGATTTTAAATCGAACAATTCTTTTTTACATGACAATGTAGATTAGTACTTGTTCTGTAAAAAGTTTAAAAACCGCATCAAAATTAATTTGATGCGGTTTTTTTGGTTTTATTTTTCAGTTCAAAGAAATTTTAAAAGCAACTTAAAAATTGCGAAAGGTTTAATTAATGGATACAATATATGCTAGTTGAATATCTTTGTGATGTTTAATTAAAGCATACATTTTTATTATCTTTACGCATCTAATTTAGTAGTATGAAAAAAGGAATATATCTCTTTATTGTTATTTTATTGTGCAGTTGTAGTCCGAAATTATTCAAAGAAAAATGGACAAATATCCAGGCACCTGAAACTTTTAACGCACGTTTTGAAACTACACAAGGGAACTTTGATATTGAAGCAAAAAGAGAATGGGCCCCAAATGGTGTAGACAGATTGTATCAATTAATTACAAAAAACTATTATCAAGATATTTCAATTTTTAGGGTAGTTCCTAACTTTGTGGCGCAATTCGGAATTCATAATGACACTTTAATAAATAATAGTTGGCAACGGAGCGGTATAAAAGATGAACCTGTAACACTAAAAAATGATGCGATGACAATTGCATTTGCTAGAGGAGGCGTTAAAAGTCGCTCTAACCAAATATTTATCAATCTAAAAGATAATTACCGTCTAGATAAACTGGCATATTCTGGAGTTACTGGTTTCCCAGTAGTGGCAAAAGTAGTTGCTGGAAAAGAAGTTATTTTAAAGTTTTATGATGTGTACGGAGAAAAACTAGGGAGAAAACAAGATATGATCTCAAAATTTGGAAACGTATTTGTACGCGAGGAATATCCGAAAACAGATTTCATTATAAGAGCATATATTTTAGAATAACATCTTGTTTGAAAAATTGTATGGATTTAATTTACATTTTTAGTGAAAACATAAAAATTTTCATCAATTAGAAAACTAGTGCCGGCTGATGTTAGCGCTAAATTTTTCCAAGTACTTGTTGGGTAAATCCATTTTTCTTTACCATTAATAGTTGTTTTTAGAGGCATTTCAAAATTAGCAACAGTATTTGTCCAACGATATTTTAAAGTCTTGTTTTTAATCGTATGTTCTAAGGTTGGTATTTTAATGGTTCTTAAATATTGATTAAAAAACGGATTCAGATTAAAACCAGTTTCTTTGCTTAAAAAATCTTCTATCTGTTTTGTTGTAACTGTTTGATGATAAAAGTCAGCATTCATTTTCCTAAGAATAAGACGCCATTTTTCGTCATTATCTATCAATTGTCTTAAGGTGTGCAGCATGTTACCACCTTTGTTGTACATATCTGACGACCCACTTTTATTTACATTGTACTTTCCAATAATCGGACTTGTATTTGCAATTGTTTTTCGAAGTCCAATAACATATTCAGAAGCTGCTTTTTTACCATAATAATAGTCTAAAAAAAGACTTTCAGAATAGTTGGTAAAACTTTCATGAATCCACATATCTGCGGCATCGATGTCTGTAATATTGTTTGCAAACCATTCATGTCCAGATTCATGTATAATGATAAAATCGAATTTTAAACCCCAACCTGTTCCAGACAAATCTCTCCCTAAATAGCCTTGTTTAAATTCATTTCCATAGGTCACAGAACTTTGGTGTTCCATGCCTAAATAAGGTACTTCTACCAATTTAAAACCATCTTCATAAAAAGGATATGCACCAAACCAATGCTCAAAAGCTTTCATCATTTTTGGTGCGTCTGTGAATTGTTTTTTTGCTTTTTGAAGATGGTCCTTTAATACATAATAATCCATCGATAAAGGTCCTTTTTCTCCATCAAAAACTTCAGAAAAATGAGTGTAATCTCCAATATTTACATTTACTCCGTAATTATTTATTGGGTTGTTTACAAACCAATTATAGGTTGTAGTTTCTCCATGGTTTTCTACACTTTCTAACCTACCATTCGAAACATCCATTAAATGGCTAGGAACGGTAACACTAATGCGCATGCTTTCTACTTCGTCATACATATGGTCTTTGCAGGGCCACCAAACACTTGCACCTAAACCCTGACAAGATGTGGCTATAAAATGCTTGCCATTAGCATCTTTTTTCCATGAAAAACCGCCATCCCAGGGTGCTCTAATAGCTTCTTTAGGGTTTCCTTCATACTGCACAATAATACTTTCTGTATTGCCTATTACTTGCTGTTTAGTAAGTGTTACAAAATGCGCATTTCCGTCATGAAGGACTGCTAGCTCTTTACCATCTTGCGTAACCTTTGTCATCTTTAAAGGTGCTTGCAAATCAATTTGCATTGTTTGATTAGCGCTTAAAACAGTATACTTTATCGTGTTTTCTCCTGAAATATATCTTTTCTCTGGATCTACTTGTACTTTTAAATGATAATAGGTTAAATCCCACCAAATTCTTTCTGGGGTTATTGATCCTCTCAAGGTATCTTGTCTAGAAAAGTTATTTTTTTCATCCATTAAGCCCTGCGATTGAAAATTTAAAGCACACATAAATGTCAAATACAGAAGTATATAAAAACGATATTTCATGTTGTTATTTTTTTAATATTATTTTAATTGGAAACCTTTTGCTGGTTTTGCATTCAATAAATGGGTCACAAAATAATCCCAACGTTTTCTAGTCATGTAGTTTGTCATATCTCCATAACCATGTCTTTTATTTGGGTATAAAATCATGTCGAAATCTTTATTTGCTTTTATTAAAGCCTCCACTACTAGCATTGTATTAGACGGCGGTACATTATTGTCCATAGAACCATGGGTAATTAGTAACTTTCCTTTTAAATCTTTTGCAATTAATTGATTCGCTTGATTGTCATAATTGGTAGTTCCGTCTGTTTTTCCTTCGAGATTGCCTTCAATCAAAAGTCCTTGCCATTTTTCTCCCCAATCCGCTTCGTAATTTCTATTATCATGATTTCCAGCGCCAGAAACAGCTACATCATAAAATTCAGGATATGCAAATACAGCTCTTGTAGAAGCAAA
>JBLHGY010000113.1:0-5953 GCA_047616665.1 Polaribacter sp. | reverse complement strand
AGAAGCTACAGCATCTCCAGTAATTTCTTTATACAGGTTTAACAAAGCAAAAACTACGTTAGATGGTTTTGCAACCAAACGTTTATCTGCATTTGCTCCCGTAAGAGACATGTTACTTTCTATTTGCACATGATAAGACATCTTACCTGCTGACGGCTTTCTACCGGCTATAAATTGTTTCTCAAATCCACCATGAAAATCTCCTAAGAAATCTGCACCAAAAGATACAATGGTCTCTGCATTTTGTAATTTATAATTTGGTAAGGCTCTTCTTCCATAAACTGCTTTAAAAGCATCTGCTGCTGCATCTTCAGAAACTGCATCATACACCACTTGCTTTGCATTTGGATGCGCTGCAAGAAACTCAGCTATTACTTTATCTGTAGACGGACTTGCCATTGTTCCTGTTAACAAAACAACTTGTTTACCCGCTTCTTTTAAATCGTTTAATTTTAGAGCTATTTCCTTATCAGCAGTACCCCAAGAAATTTCTTCACCATTTTTAGTTGGTTCTTTTAAACGTAATTTTTCATCGTATAAAGAAAGAATAGCTGCTTGAACTCTAGCACTTGTTGTTCCGTTTGCCTCTTTATTTGGCATGATTTGAATTGGACGACCTTCACGTGTTTTAATTAAAACATTCGCAAAATCATAACCATCTGCAATAGATGTAGCATACCAATCTGCAACACCAGCAATAATATCATTTGGTTTTACAACATAAGGAATCGATTTAACAACCGGTCCTTCGCATGCCGCCAATGATGCTGCTGCTGTAGTAAAGCCAACATACTTTAAGAAATCTCTACGTGTAGTAGAAGAACTCTCAAGTGTTTCTTTATCACCTAAAAAATCGTCTGTAGCAATATCTGATACAAACTCATTTTTATTAAGCGTTTCAACAACAGAACTACCTTTTAGTTCTTCAACACTTTTCCAGTATTTTTTGTTTGAAGCCATTTATACTTTTTTATTTAATGATTGAAAGATTTTATAAATTGAAAAACAATTTTTTAGATCTTTAAATTTTTTAATCTTTATGAATTAGTAATGACACTTGCCACATTCTAAACCGCCTAACTGTGCAATTGTAACCTTCTCTACTCCGTATTGCTTCGCTAATTGATCGTGAATTTTAGCATAATATTCATTTCCTTTTAAATCTACATTTGTTTCTCTGTGACAGTTAATACACCATCCCATTGTTAATGGAGAATATTGATACATTTCATCCATCTCTTCTACAGGACCGTGACATTTCTGACATTTGATACCCCCAACCGTTACGTGTTGCGCATGATTGTAGTATACCAAATCTGGTAGGTTATGAATACGAACCCATTTCACTGGTTTCTCTACACCTGTATACTCTAATTCCTCAGGATCCCAACCAGCAGCATCGTATACCTTAGCGATCTCTTTATCTAGTCTTTCTTTACCATAAATCTGCCCGTTCCACTCAATTTCAGTTCCTTCGGCAACTTCTGCAATTGCCATATGACAATTCATACAAACATTTACAGACGGTATGCCTGAATGCTTACTATGTTTTGCCGATGAATGACAATATTGACAATCAATTTTGTTTTCTCCTGAGTGAATTTTATGTGAAAAAGCAATGGGTTGAATTGGCTGATATCCTTGATCTACACCAACACTAAAAAGCATTCCAAAAACAATATAAGCACCCATTAATAAAGCAAATATGGTTCCTAAAACTTTTAAGAAAGTATTCTTTTTTAGACCCGCCCATAATTCTTGAAGATCTCTTCTTAAATTAGACTGAATTTCTGGCTTTTTCTTTCCTTTTAATTCGTTTACCTGTTTTAATAAACCAGCAATCATTAAAAAAGCTACCACGATTGCTCCTGCTAAGAAATAGATCACCCAACTTGGTGCTCCGCCATCTACAACAATATTACCGCCTATTGAAGTTTCATCGGGAGCTGGAACCTTCTTTATTTCACCAACAGTTGTGTAATATAAAATATCGTCTATATTTTTATCTGTTAATTGTGGAAATGCATTCATAGCAGAGGTTGCATACAAAGATGCTTCTGCTGCTTCCGCATTTACTTTTTGAAATTCTGCATTATTTTTTATCCAAGATTTTAACCAAGAATTTTCTCTACGCTCTTCTACACCACCCAATGCTGGTCCAACCAATTTCTTATCCAACTTGTGACAAGATGCACATAAAGATCTAAATAATTTTCTACCTTCTTTTTGACGAGCTTCGTCCATATCTTGCGAATAAGAAGATACGCTAAACGCAAAAAACAACAGTATGGTAAGACTTTTTAAAAGTACCGTAGTTAGTTTACTCTGTAATGCTACACTTTTCATATTTACAAACTATAATTTTACTATTGTGTATAAATTCGTTCAAAAAAAAAGCCTTCTGAACAGTTGTACAAAAGTACTACATATTGCTAAATTTTGAAAAGCTAATAGAATCTTAAATATCAATTTATAACAGTTCTAAATAACAAAAAAACGCAATTTATTCTATCACAAGTTGTTATTTTTGTGAAAAGATTTTTGAACATGAAGAACACCTTATTTATACCCATTTTTTTATGCTATTTATTAGCAAACATCACTAGTTTGAGTGCTCAAAACGCTACAAATAAGAGTGAAGCGGTCCAAAAATTACTAGACAAAAAGACTCGTTACAACAGCACTGTAGGTTTTGGTTATAGTATTCAAATTTATTATGGAAATGAGACCACTGCAAAAAGCAAGAATGCAAAATTTATTATGCTATATCCCGCAATAAAAACAAAGCTCGTTTGGGATAATCCAGACTGGAAAGTGCAGGTAGGAAATTACAAAACTAAATTAGAAGCAGACAGAGCTAATTTAATCTACAAGAAAGAATTCTCTGGAACTATTGTAATTCCTTTAGGAAAGTAGTTAGTGTTTAGTATTTAGTGTTTAGTGTTTAGTGTTTAGTGTTTAGTGTTTAGTGTTTAGTGTTTAGTGTTTAGTGTAAATAAAAAAAGCCGAAATTCAAATGAATTTCAGCTTTTTTTATTTACGAGAAGAAACGCTTATTTCAACTTCTTTTTAACTGCTACTTCTTTGTAAGCTTCAATTAAATCTCCTTCTACAATATCATTGTAGTTCTTAATTTGAACCCCACAATCATATCCTTTGGCAACTTCTCTTACATCATCCTTAAATCGTTTTAAAGCAGTAAGCGTTCCGTCATGAACCACGATACCATCTCTAATAATTCTAATTTGAGAATCTCTAAATATCTTACCAGACATTACCATACAACCTGCAATGTTACCCACTTTAGAAATCTTATACACTTCTCTAATTTCAACATTCCCAGTAACTTCTTCTTTCATCACAGGAGATAACATACCTTCCATGGCGTCTTTAAGATCGTTTATGGCGTCATAAATGATAGAATATGTTCTAATATCTACTTCTTCTCTATCTGCAATTACTCTTGCATTTCCTTGAGGTCTCACATTAAATCCTACAATAATTGCATCTGAAGCTGTTGCTAATAATACATCACTTTCTGTAATGGCACCAACACCTTTATGTAAAATATTTACTTGTATTTCTTCCGTAGATAATTTCTGGAAAGAATCTGTTAACGCTTCTACAGAACCATCTACATCTCCTTTTAAGATAATGTTTAATTCCTTAAAGTCTCCAAGTGCAATTCTACGTCCAATTTCATCTAACGTTAATGTTTTTTGAGTTCTTACAGATTGCTCACGTTGTAATTGAGATCTTTTTGAAGCAATTTGTTTTGCTTCTCTTTCATCATCAAAAACAACAAACTTGTCTCCTGCTTGTGGCGCACCATCTAAACCTAATATTGATACTGGTGTTGATGGACCCGCAACTTTTAAATTAGTTCCTTGATCATCAAACATTGCTCTTACCTTACCACTGTGCTTACCTGCTAGCAAGTAATCTCCAATTTTTAAAGTTCCTGCTTGTACTAATATCGTAGAAACGTAGCCTCTACCTTTATCTAGTAATGCCTCTACTACAGCACCAACTGCATTTTTATTAGGATTCGATTTTAGTTCTAAAACCTCTGCTTCTAATAAAACCTTCTCTAACAATTCAGGAATACCTGCTCCTGTTTTTGCAGAGATATCTTGCGACTGAATGCTTCCACCCCATTCTTCAATTAATAAATTCATTGAAGATAGTTGTGTTTTTACGTTATCTGGATTTGCGTTCGGCTTATCTATCTTATTGATTGCAAAAATAATAGGAACTCCTGCTGCTTGCGCATGAGAAATTGCTTCTTTTGTTTGCGGCATCACATCATCATCTGCTGCAACTACAATAATTACTAAATCTGTTACTTGAGCACCACGTGCACGCATTGCCGTAAAAGCCTCATGCCCTGGTGTATCTAAAAATGCTATTTGCTGATCGCCAACGTTTACAGAATAAGCACCAATATGCTGCGTAATTCCTCCACTTTCGCCTTCAATAACATTTGCTTTTCTAATGTAATCTAATAAAGAAGTTTTACCATGATCTACATGTCCCATTACTGTAATAATTGGCGCACGTGATTTTAAATCTTCTGGACTGTCTATTACTTCCTCTATAGACTCTTCTACTTCTGCACCAACAAATTCTACTTTATGATCAAACTCTTCAGCTACAATTACTAATGTTTCTGCATCTAAACGCTGGTTCATCGTTACCATCATACCTAAAGACATACATGCCGATATAATGTTGGTAACAGGTACTTCCATCATTGTTGCAACTTCACTCACTGTAACAAATTCTGTTACTTTTAATATTTTATTATCTAATGCTTGCGCTTCTAATTCTGCATCTGAATGTTCTCTACGAGCATCCCTTTTATTTCTTCTGTATTTCGCTCCCTTTCCTTTAGAAGATTTTCCTTGAAGCTTTTCTAAAGTTTCTCTTACTTGTTTCTGGATGTCTGCTTCTGTTGGCTCTTCTTTCTTAACATTTGTAGCCGGTCTTGGGTTTCTACCAGCTTTGTTATAAGGCCCTCTTCCGTTTCCAGCCCTACTATTACTAGGAACGGCTCCTCTTGCTGCTGATCTACTTCCTGGCGCACCTATTTTAGTTACAATACGCTTACGTTTCTTTTTAGGATCCGCTGCGGCCGCTGGTTTCGCTTCTGGCTTTTTCTTTTTAGGCTTTTCAAATTGTTTTAAATCAATTTTCTTACCTGTAAAGTTAGGTCCGTCTAACTTCTTATATTGGGTTTTCAAAGCTTCTGCAGTTTCTGCAGTAACCTCTTCATTTTTTACATCTGGAGTAGAAGATTCCTTCTTAGACTCTCCTTTTTTCTCGATTTTAGAAGCCTCTTTTTCCACTTCAGAGACAAGCTTAGCAACCTTAACCTCTTTTACTTCTTTAGCAACATTTTTCTCTACTGTAGTCTCTGGAACCTCAGTAACCACCTCTTTTGGTGTTTCAATTTTTGAAGCTTTAGTCTCCACTTTAGGAGTTTCGGTTTTAGGTGTTTCAGTTTTTACAACTTCTTCTTTAACTACCTCTTTTTTAGGAGCTGGCTTACCTATATTATCGATATCTATTTTTCCAACAGTTTTAAGCTCTAACTTTTTAGCTTTTGCCTTAAGAACTTCTTCTTTTTTAACGTCTTCTGCTCTTTTTACTTCTTGCTTAGCTTCTAGTTCTGCACGAATTGCTTCTTTCTCTTTTCGCTTCTCCACACCAACTTCCTTAGACGCAGCTTTTTTGCTAGCATCTGTTTGGAAACCATCTAGCAGGACTTGATAGACGTCACCAGAAATTTTAGTAGTTGGTCTCGATTCTATCTCGTGACCTTTATCTGCTAAATATTCTACTGCTCTATCTAGAGAAATATTTAATTCTCTTAAAACCTTATTAAGCCTCGTTGTTTTGCCTTCAGACATATATTATTTTTTAATCTTTAATTTGTAAAAATACACTTTTT
>JBLHGY010000112.1:0-6046 GCA_047616665.1 Polaribacter sp. | reverse complement strand
AAATTAAAACTCAAATCAATAATTTTGTCAATAATGAAATAAAGGAAATTAAGAGTTTTCAATTAATTGGTGATCCAGATTTAGATCTAGATAAAAAAGAAATAAAGTTTAGTTTTTTTAACGAAGTTACGCAAGGTGAGCAAAATATTTTGAATAATCAGTTAGCCAATAATCCTAATTACATAAAAATAAAGGATTTTAAATTAAAAATAAAGGGGAGTGATACAAAAAGTTTTGAGCTAATTACAATTGCTTATAAAGATAAAAGAGAGGAACTACAGGAGAGTAAGAATATTGTTGCTGGCTTGCAAAAGCAAATAACAGATTTACAAAAAACAATTTCTAGTTTAAATAACAGAATAGAGCAAGATGCTTTATATACAAACCAGAAAGTAGTTGCGTTTAGCAGAATTGCTAAAGAAGCAAAAATAAGATATAGAGACATCGAAGAAATTGGTTTTGCCAGTGTTTTATCTTCTAAAGATTTTATTAAAATTGATACGATTCCAGTAGTAACCATAAGATGGAGTGAGCAACTTTCTGACAGTATTATTGCTCCTAGAGAAATAGAATTGAGAAACTGGCTTCAGAAAGAATTAGCATTAGATACACTGTTTATTAAGAGAGATTGATATAAAAAAAGTTCTTAAAAGGAAGTTTTTTTTATGCGTATAAGATAATTAATGCTCGTAAGACTTTACTTCTACATTTTGATTAAATAAGTATACTTTTTTGTTAGCCATATTTAAACATTCGTACCGTGTTCTTCTTTTATTGCCCCTTTTGTAAATAGTATCTTTAAAGATAAATAGACTTCCATAAGAAATGGCAAAAATAAAGTTTTTCCCTGTTTCTGCAATGTTTCCTTTTAAAGCTAAAGACAAGTTAACATCTGCATCTGTGCTTGCTTTTGCATTTTTTAAATACTGCGCTAAATAGGGTAGTATTTCTTTCGGATAGATAGCTGGATTTAAAAAAGGTAACATTAAATGTTGAAAAATAGCTTTCCATTCTTTTCCATGTGGCTGTACTCTTCCAAATTTTTGATGTGTAACATGATGCGCAATTTCATGCACTAGCGTTAATAGAAATTGATGTTTGTTGAGGTTATTATTAACGGTTATTTGAAATTTACCATCTGGCATACTTCTGAAGTCGCCATGCTTTGTGGCACGCTGATTTACTATTTTTAAAGTAAAATTATGCTCATTGATTAGAAACTCCATAAACGGAATTGCTTTTAAAGGAACAAAATCTTGATAATTTGAAGTCAATTTTTAAATTTGATAGCTTATGGATTTGAAGAAGAAACTTGCAAAACTTTACCGTTGTAAAATTTATTTCCGGTTAAAGAGAAGTTATAAATGTAGTCTGCCATTTCTGTGGCAGAAAGAGGCGCCTGATAGCCAGGAAAAGCTTCTTCTAGCATTTCTGTTTGTACCGCTCCTAAAGCCAAAACATTAAAAGCAATTTGCTGTTCTTTATATTCTTCTGCCAATAATTCTGATAAGGTAATTACAGCACCTTTTGCTGAAGAATATGCAGCTAAACCAGGAAATTTTATGCTCCCTTGAATTCCGCCTATAGAACTGATGGTCACTACGTGACTTCCTTTTTGTAAAAACGGAATCATTAATTTTGTAATTTCTGCAACTCCAAAAACATTTACTTTATATACTTCTAAAAAATCTTCCGAAGAGATTTCTGTAAACGGTTTGTTTATTAATTTGCCTGCGTTATTAATTAAGACATCTACTTTTTTCCAAGTACTTTTTATAAAATCAGTAACTTTATTTAAATCTTCAGCGTTGGAAATATCAACAGATAATACTTTAATGTTTTTATGGTTTACTGCAGATAAAGGTGCTGTATTTCTAGATAATGCTAAAACTTGATGTCCGTTCTCTGCAAATTGCTTAGCAAGTTCAAATCCAATTCCTCTGCTGGTTCCTGTAATAACTATGTTTTTACTCATTTTTTAGATCTATATTAGTAAACGTTGTTTTTAAAGCATCCCATTTTTCTTTTAAAAGAGTGTTTTCTGAAATGGTACCTTGTTCTTTTGCAATTTTTTGTGTGTACTCAATTCTATCTTTTAACATGGGATGATTGCTTAAGTAAGTAGGCACATCAAATTTAGTTTCTTCTTTTAAAATCTCAAATAATTCAGACATTCCACACAAGTTTACCTTGTTGTCTTTCATTATCTTTAAACCATAAATATCTGCCTCTTTTTCTAAACTTCTTGTAAAAGAAAGTTGAGAGAATAAATGAGCATTTTCTGCAAGTACAGTGTTTATTCCACTGATATCTCCAAATAAAACAGAGATAAAAAGTGCTCCTGATAAATTTCTAGTTACATTTTTTAAGACATGCCTATTTTCTATATGAGAAATTTCATGACCAATTAATGCGAGTAATTGAGATTCATTTTCAATCTTTTCTAGCAGTGCATCATAGACAACAATCTTTCCTCCAGAAAGTGCAAAAGCGTTTATATCTTCACTTTTTGCAACATATACTTCTAAGGGGAATGTATTTTCTATTTGAATAGCATCTACAAAGTATTGTAGTTTTTTTGTTTTTTCAGCATCTATTTCTAAATCAGTAGACAAAACTTTAAAAACAAAATTCCCAAAACCTTCAACACTCTTATGGTTTAGGTTCGAAATAAAATGGGTGCTTATTGTCGGAATTACATAAAAATACATGCCAATGGCGATGCCTAATATAGCAGTTAGTAAATATAAAAATGAACTTCTTTTATTTGTATGTAAAAGGACATCTAATTTATGTAAATCAATATTTTTTGCAGCATTTACGTGTTCAATAAGGGCGGTATCTGTGCTTTCTATTCTTTGAAAAGGATACGATTTCCCGTAACTAAAGGATACAAATTTTTCTGTATAAACATTTGTTTTTTTTATATTGGCAGTATCCCAAGAAATAATCTTAGAGCTACCATCATCTTCTGTGAATGTAATGGCCCATTTTAACGCAGTTATTTGCAATAATGCTTTGTGCATTTTTGAAGAGGTGCCATCAAAATAAAGAATCGTATAACTCATAAATTACAGTACATCAAAATCTAAAAAATCCATAAAATCATCTCCAGTTGCATCATCATAATCATCATAAGACACTTGCTGTATGCGCTCGGTATCTAAGCCTTCTTCAATTATGATAAATCTTAATATAAATTTAAAAGTTCTAACGGTAACCCAAGGTGTTGCAAGCCCTAATGTAAATATTAGTAAGAAAAAATTAATGACCAATAACGCTACAATGTCTGCTGTTTTAATGTTGCATTTAAAGCTTACAGGCTTTCCGTCTTGTGATATTTCTAAATTGTCTACATAAAATTTAATAATATTTTTGTAGTACCAAAAACCATAAATACCTAACGTAATATATATTAGTAAGATAAATTTCAATGTAATCCAAAATAACTCTCCGCCAGAACCTTTAAATTTAAAAGATAAATCTCCAAAACGTAAGTTACTAAGTACATATTTTCTAAGATCTACTTGAAGCCAAGCACCGTAAATACCAAATGTAATAATTGTAAAGAAGAGTCCTTTTAGATATAATAAGAACAATTCTTTTCTGTCTCCTAAATATTTAAAATGAATACCTTTCCAAGAGCTTCTAGAGGCCCTATATCGAACAGAACCGTGAATTGCGAGCGGAATTAGTAGCAATAAAAATACATAAAACAAAATGGTAGCGGTTGTTATAAGCTTTAAATCTTGCGATTGTGATGCAAATATTAAAAAGGCGTAGAGTGCAATAAGAATTGCATAGATTTTAATAAAACCTTTAAAAACTTCTTTTCCTGTTGCGTGAAATGTAAAGCGACTGTTATCTAACGCTGTAGATTGGTAGTGGTATTTAAGCAATTCTACCTTTGCCCAAGGATAGTATAAACCGATGGTTATGATGGTTAATAAGATGTTTTTAAAATAAATAATAGCAAACTCTAACCCTGCCCCAAAATATTTAAAACGTTTTTCTTCAGTATTGTTATCGGTAATAATTTCCATGATTTTTTTTTTATTTCAGTATCAAAAATGCAATATTTTTTTGTTTTTGGCAAGTAGTTTAAGTGAAGGTTTCTTAAAATGTAATATATTTATGAAATATATTTATTGATATGAAAAAAATAATTTTGACGCTTATAGCAGTTTTCCTATTACATAATATAACGGCACAAACCACGTATATTTTATGCGGAAAATTAATAGATACAAAGTCTGGTAAAATAACTTCTAAAAAAACGATTGTTGTAAAAGAAAATAAAATTTTTAAGGTAATGGATGGTTATATTTTACCTAAAAGCGCAGCTGCAAGTACCATTAATTTAAAAGATAAAGTGGTAATGCCGGGTTTAATAGACTTTCATGTGCATATAGAAAAAGAGTTTGATCGAAATACAAGATTAAATAAGTATATTTTAAATGAAGCAGATGTTGCTTTTAATTCGGTAGGTTTTGCTGAAACAACGCTTTTAAATGGTTTTACAACGGTAAGAGATTTAGGAGGTTCGGGTGTTAATATTTCTGTTAGAAATGCCATAAACGCCGCTAAAATTATAGGGCCAAGAGTTTTTACCGCAGGTAAGGCATTAGCATCTACAGGTGGTCATGCGGATCCAACAAACGGAAGTAGTAGAGCTTTATTAGGTAATCCTGGACCTAAAGAAGGGGTGGTAAACTCTATCGAAGATGCAAAAAAGGCTGTAAGACAGCGTTATAAGAATGGTGCAGATTGGATTAAGATTACCGCAACTGGAGGTGTTTTAAGTGTTGCGAAGTCTGGCGATAATCCGCAATTTACAGTGGAAGAGGTAAAGGCTATTTGTGAAACGGCTACAGATTACGGAATGTACGTTGCTGCGCACGCGCACGGAGATGAGGGAATGCGAAGAGCCATTATTGGTGGTGTAAAAACAATAGAGCACGGCACTTATATGAGTGATGGAACGATGGAGTTAATGAAGAAATACGATGCGTATTTAGTACCAACAATTACAGCAGGTAAAGAGGTGGCAGAGAAAGCGAAGATTGCAGGGTTTTATCCTGATATTGTGGTTCCTAAAGCGTTGGCTGTAGGTCCTCAAATTCAAGGAACGTTTGCAAGAGCTTATAAAAAAGGTGTTGGAATTGCCTTTGGCACAGATGCAGGAGTTTTTAAGCACGGTAATAATGGCAAAGAGTTTGGTTTTATGGTAGAAGCAGGAATGCCAGCAATGGAAACCATACAGGCTGCAACGATTACAAATGCAATGCTGTTAAAGATAGAAGGTGAAATAGGGCAAATTAAAAAAGGCTTTTATGCAGATATTATTGCAGTAGAGGATAGTCCAATAGAAAATATTAGTACCATGGAAAATGTTATTTTTGTAATGAAGAACGGTAAAGTATATAAAGATGAGAAATAAAAATTTAAACTTATTTATTGTCGCTTTTGCGGTAATAACCATTGTTGTAAGCTTTGTAGAAAACAAGCCAACAAACGATCTTTTTGGGTTTGAAGTAAACTCTTGGGTGGTTAGATCATTGTGGTTGCTAATAGGGCTGGTTTCCTACAAGCGATACAAAGATAAGAAAGAAGAGGAAGCTAATTAGAGGTTGTTTCTTTCTATTCAAAAGTAATGTGTTGGTACGCACCAATATCTGGATTTGAAGCTCTTTCAACCCCTAAAATATCTAGGGTAAAAGGGGTTGTAATTCCTTTGTTAATGGCATCACTTTGAGTTCCGATAATAAAATCGTTTTTTTGAGTATCTCTAAAATTTAGATTTCCATTTAAAATAATACCGCTATAATTGGTGTTGTTTCCAAAATCTACTTCAGTAACGCCATCAAAAGAGTTGTTCGAATCAGTGAATTTTATCAAGCAGTTTTTTACTGAATAATTAAAGAAACCACCGCCTTCAACTTTGTCAATTAAAAACTCGATATTATTATTCCCCTCAAAAATACAATTGGTAAAATTGGCTGCATTTAAATCTCTAGTTTCTATAATTTCTTCACCAGCTTCTGTA
>JBLHGY010000111.1:0-6048 GCA_047616665.1 Polaribacter sp. | reverse complement strand
TGAGAGGATGGAAGTTTGGTATTACAAATTTTTTAAGTGGAGAATTAAAGAAAGATTCAAATGGGGGTGTTTTTAACGGACCAATTACATATTTAAACACGGGTAAAGGATATTTATTTATTCCTTCGGGCTTAGGGTATCCTTCAAGTAATGCAGCTAATTATAGTAATGGTTTAGTGAATAGAAATCTGTTATTCTATATAGATTTATTAGATATCGTAGAAGATACAGACCATGACAATGATGGTGTTCCTTCAATACAGGAAGATGCTGATGGAGACGGTGATCCAACAAATGATTTTAGTGACATTAGTAATCCTAATGTTCCCGATTATTTGAATCCAAATATAAATTAATAATAAAAAAGGCTCTTGATTTCTCAAGAGCCTTTTTTATTATAACATAATATTTCTTTAGAATTTATACGATAAACCAATTATAATTTGATTTACTCTTGTGTCAAAAGTAACACGCTCGCTTAACGCATTTAAAAAGGTAGATTCTATTGTATTTAGTCCTCTTTCCCAACGCACATCAATTCCTAAATTACCCAATTCAATACCTGCCCCAAATTGCAATCCAACGGAAAAGCCATCTGTATCAACTTCAGAAATGTCATTAAGACTAAAGTCTGAGTTTAGTATGTATTGAAAAGAAGGTCCCGCAAAAACGTTCCCAATACCAAAAAACTTTTTACCTATCAAGACAGGAATATCAATTTTTTGGAAGTTGTAAGAAGTTGTTTGACTTGGAGCTGTTTCTCTTATTTTGTACAACAATTCATTTTCTAAGTTTGTGTATACTATTTCTGGTCTTAAATAAAAACCAATTATTGGCAGTTTAAAACGCAACCACACACCTGCGTGGTACCCAGTTTTGCTTTCTGCTCCGGTAAAAACATCTTCACTCACACTTTGAATAGATTCTGAATTGTAATTTAAACCTGCTTTTACTCCAAAATCTAATTGTGCTGATGAAGTTTGGCTACATGCAAAAGCCAATGACATCATTAAAAATACTTTTTTCATAGTTTTAAATTAATTATTAGGGATTATTAGTGCAACTTTTTTATTTTCTAGAAATTACTTTCCTAACCGCTTTTACAACAGCAGCAGCATCTAAACCATATTTTGCCATCAATTGTTCTGGTGTACCAGACTCTCCAAAAGTATCATTTGTTGCAACAAATTCTTGAGGTGTAGGTGTGTTTAATGCTAATGTTCTAGAAACGCTTTCACCTAAACCACCTAATTTGTTATGTTCCTCTGCGGTAACAATACAACCTGTTTTAGCTACAGATTTTAAAATTATTTCCTCGTCTAAAGGCTTAATTGTATGAATGTTAATTACTTCAACAGAAATACCTTCTGCTTCTAATTGTTCGGCAGCTTGTAAAGATTCCCAAACTAAGTGCCCAGTTGCCACAATCGTTACATCTGTACCCTCTGTTAATTGAATTCCTTTACCAATTTCAAATGGTTTATCTGTTGGCATAAATACAGGCACTTTTGGTCTTCCAAAACGCAAGTAAACAGGGCCATCAAAATCTGCAATTGCTATGGTTGCTGCTTTTGTTTGGTTGTAATCACACGTGTTAATTACAGTCATTCCTGGCAACATTTTCATCAAACCAATATCTTCTAGTATTTGGTGGGTTGCACCATCTTCACCTAAAGTAACTCCTGCATGCGAAGCACAAATTTTTACATTTTTACCCGAGTAGGCAACAGATTGACGAATTTGATCATAAACTCTTCCTGTAGAAAAGTTTGCAAATGTTCCTGTAAAAGGAATTTTACCCCCAATTGTTAAACCAGCTGCAATACCAATCATATTTGCTTCTGCAATACCAATCTGGAAAAATCTTTCCGGGTTTTCTGCTATAAATTGATCCATCTTTAAAGAGCCAATCAAATCTGCACATAAAGCAACTACATTTGGGTTTGTTCTACCTAACTCTGTTAAACCGTCTCCAAAACCTGAACGTGTATCCTTTTTTTCTGTGTACGTGTATTTTTTCATTATAATATTGTAAAGTATTGTGTTGTTTAATTTTGCGTAAAAATAAACTTTTATTTATTTCTAAAGAAAATAAAAGAGAGAATAGACGCAAGACTTTTTAACATAATGTGAGAAAGTGCCAAAAGTTGCTATTTATTCTTCTAAATAGCTTCATTACAAGCTCATTAGCTCTTTGTAAAGTTTATGCACAGGCAAGCCTACTACATTAAAATAACTGCCTTCTATCTTGTCTATGCCAATAAACCCTATCCATTCTTGAATTCCATATGCACCCGCCTTATCAAAAGGTTTGTAATTGTTGATGTAGTAGTGAATTTCATCATCAGAAAGTTCTTTAAATGTAACGCTTGTAATATCGTTAATAATTTTTTGAAAAGAAGTAGTTTTTAAACACACGGAGGTAATTACTTCATGTTTTTTTCCAGACATAGCTCTTAACATTGTAAAAGCGTCTTTTGCATCCTTAGGCTTGCCTAATGCTTTGCCTTCTAGCCAAACAATAGTATCTGATGTAATTAGTAAATCCTTGTCATTTAAAGTAGAAAATGCGTCCGATTTTAAATTTGATAGGTAGTCTGTAATTGCTACACCTTTTAAATTTTCTGGATAAATTTCTTCAATTTCTTTTAATTGGATTGAAAAATCAATATCTAAATCTCTAAAAAATTGTTGTCTTCTTGGAGAACCAGAAGCAAGTATTACATTATAGTTGTTCAGTTTTTGTTTCAGCATTTATTTTTAATTTTTTTAGAAAGACAAAATTAGTAATCTTTTTAGTAATTATGGTCAATACCAGACAACTCTCATTATCTTTGCCCGTTAGTTTACATAAAAAGAAACACGTTAATAGATGGCAAATCATATAAAAGGACAAGAAGAAATATTACAAAAGCTGCATATTAGTCAGTTAAATCCTATGCAGGAGGAAGCTATTGCAACGATTAAGAAAAATACAAATACGATTCTTTTATCTCCAACAGGAACAGGGAAGACACTTGCTTTTGCCTTACCACTGTTGTCATTTTTAGATCCGAATATACAAGAAATACAGGCTTTAATTTTAGTACCTTCAAGGGAATTAGCCATTCAAATAGAACAAGTTATTCGTTCTATGGGATCTGGTTATAAAGTAAACGCAGTTTATGGAGGCAGACCAATGTCTAAGGATAAAATAGAATTAAAACACGTACCAGCAATTCTAATAGGAACTCCAGGTAGGATTTCAGATCATTTTGCAAATGAACGTTTTTCTAAAGATCATATTAAAACATTAATTTTAGATGAGTTTGATAAGTCTTTAGAAGTTGGTTTTGAATATGAAATGAGAGGTGTTATCAATCAATTAATAGCTTTAAATAAAAGAATATTAACATCTGCAACACAAGGCGTTGAGATTCCTGATTTTGTGAGGTTAGAGCAACCAAATACGGTAAATTATTTAAAGGCAACAACTTCTAAATTAGAGATAAGAACTGTATTGTCTCCTTCAAAGAACAAGCAAAATACATTATTACATTTATTAAATTTCTTAGGAAACAAACAAGGAATTATTTTTTGTAACTTAAAAGATAGTATCAATAACCTAAGTACTTTTTTAGAAAGTAAAAACATTAAGCATGGATGTTTTAGTGGAGGAATGGAACAAAAAGACAGAGAACGTTCTTTAATAAAGTTCAGAAACGGTACCAACCAACTTTTAATTGCTACAGATTTGGCAGCAAGAGGAATTGATGTTCCAGAAATGAAATATATAATTCATTATGAATTACCAAGAGAGGTAGAGGAATTTACGCATAGAAATGGTCGAACAGCCAGAGTTTCGGCAAAGGGAACTGCATATGTTTTAAAATGGAAAGAAGAACGTTTACCAGACTTTATTAAGCATGCAGATTTAGAGAACATTTCCAAGCAAGCAGAAAGAAAACCGGTTTTTTGGGAAACATTATTTATTTCTGGGGGTAGAAAAGATAAAATATCTAAAGGTGATATTGCTGGTTTATTTATTAAACAAGGAAAGTTAACAAAAGATCAATTAGGAGATATAGAACTAAAACAAGACTGTGCTTTTGTTGCAGTTCCGGCAACTTTAGCCGCTGATCTAGCAGAAAAATTGAATAATTCTCGTTTAAAAAAGAAAAAAGTTAGAATTTACGGAGTCTAAAAGTCTTGTTTACATAGACAAAAGCAACATTTTTTAATATTTTTACAAATTTATAGTTGTTAATTCATTTAAAGAGCATAATTTTGCAGAATAATATTACAAATTAAATTATAATAAGATGAATAAAGGTACAGTAAAGTTTTTCAATGAGTCTAAAGGATTTGGATTTATTACAGAAGAAGGAGTTGATAAAGATCATTTCGTTCACATTTCTGGATTAGTAGATGAAATCAGAGAAGGTGATCAAGTTGAATTTGACTTACAAGAAGGAAACAAAGGATTAAATGCAGTTAACGTTAAAGTTATATAATTTTAAATTCATATATTTTCATAAAAAGCCCAGCTTATAAAGTTGGGCTTTTTTCTTGTTTAAAATTTAGATATAGTATTTTATTTAAGCGTGTTCTAAAGCTTATTAGAAACAATATGTAAACCCGCTAAAATAATCCTCAATAATACTGCATATAAAAAAGGCAACCCATAAAAACTGTTGTTACCTTTGCAAAAAAAAATATTTTAATGTCAAAAAAATTTTCAGATTTAAGAATTAATACAGCATTGCAGCAGAGTTTAGTTGATTTAAAAATCACTATTCCTACAGAAATTCAAGAAAAAGTAATTCCTATTGTTTTAAATCAAAAAGAAGATGTGGTGGCATTGGCAAAAACAGGAACCGGTAAAACAGCCGCTTTTGGGCTACCTTTGTTACAGCTCATTGATATAGAAAATGAAAATATTCAAGCAGTCATACTTGCTCCTACAAGAGAATTAGGTCAGCAAATAGCGAGTAACTTAGAAGCATTGGCAAAACATAGCCCTACTATTTCCATTGCTACTATTTGTGGTGGAATTCCGATTAAACCTCAAATAGACCGTTTAAAGGAAACTACGCATATTGTTGTAGCAACTCCAGGAAGGTTAGCCGATTTAGTAAAAAGAGAAGCAGTTGATATTAGTAAAATTGCTTATTTTATATTAGATGAGGCAGATGAAATGGTTACTGCTTTAAAAGAAGGTCTAGATAGCATTATCAAAGAAATTCCGAAAGCAAGAAGAACATTCCTTTTTACGGCTACTATGCCAGGAGCCATCAAACAATTAGTGCAGAACTATATGTCTAAGCATGTAGTGCATATTGAAGCAAATATGGAAACGGTTGGTCATCAGGGCATCGATCATCAATATGTAGTGGTAGCACCTATTGAAAAATTAGAAGTTTTATTACATTTTTTAAATTCAAAAGCAGGTCAAAGAGGTATTATTTTCTGTAAAACGAAAGCAGCTGTGAACAAACTAGCTAAAAACTTAGCAATTAATAAATTTTCTTCTGGCGCAATTCACGGTAGTTTAACCCAAGGAATTCGAGATCGAATTATGGGGCAATTTAGAGATGGACATATTGATATTCTGGTAGCTACAGATTTAGCCGCACGTGGTATTGATGTAAAAGACCTTTCTTATGTTGTAAATTATCATTTACCAGACACGTATGATGCCTATGTGCATAGAAGTGGTAGAACGGCAAGAGCAGGAGCAAGCGGTTTGTCTTTAACTATTATTCAAAAAGAAGAAGCACAAGATATTTCTGACTTTGAAAAAGCATTAGACATTCGTTTTAACGCTTTTAAAAAGGCGGATGCAAAAAGTATTGAAGAAAGTAATGGGTTAATTTGGGCAAATAAAATATTTAAAACAAAGCCCAATCGTACGGTTTCAGAAGATTTTAAATCTCAGATTAAAACAATTTTTCATCATTTAACAAAAGAAGAGTTAGTAGATAAGATTTTAGCAAATTATATTGCAACTTCAAAAACGGTTTCCATCTCTTCAAACATTTCAAAAAAGAAGAAAAAGAAATAGTGTAT
>JBLHGY010000110.1:0-6068 GCA_047616665.1 Polaribacter sp. | reverse complement strand
TGGTGCTAAAGTTTTTCATAAAGATGTAATTGAAATCTCTTTTGGGAAAAAATTTATAACAAAATGGATATTTGATATTGAAATTTTTAGAAGAATAACACTTTACTTTGGTTTAAATAAAGCAAAAGAAATACTTTGTGAGCAACCTTTAAAAAGATGGGTTCATATAGATGGTTCTAAATTATCTATTAGAGATTCTATAAAAATAATTGGTCAATTAGGGCAGATTGCTTGGTTCTATAGAAATAAAAAAGTTGAAAATATATACAATTCAAAAAGAAAAAAAAGTTATTTTTTAACTCCAACACTTAACAAAGCTTAACTATGAAAAAAGGAATCGTTATTGTTTTCTCTGAAGATGAAGACCGAATTAACAAAGATGAATTAATAAATTTATCGAATCATAAAAACACAGAGCTTTGTTTTGTAAATAATGGCAGTAAAGACCATACGCTAGAAGTTTTAAACGAAGTTAAGGATAATTTAGAATCCACTTCTATATCGATTATAGATATCAAAAAAAACATAAGAACAATTGCTGCAGTTAAAGCGGGTGCTAGGTATCTTTTTAGTGTCGGAGATTTAAGGTATATTGTTTATTTAAAATCAAATATCTTATCTTATTTTAAAAACAGACAATTTGAAATTTTGAAAAAAATTGAAAAGGAATTTGTAAATAGTTTTTTGAAAAAAGATAATAGAAAAAAAATTAGAAAGTTTTTTTCGTCTAAAGACTTTTTATGTCTTTAAATACATGGATAATGTATTTGTTCCGTTACTAGCAAAATCTTTAATAATAGTAATATTATTATAATCATTTATAGAGACATTTGGTTTTGGATCTATAAAATAAATGGGCGTATTTGGCTTTACGTAATTTACTAAACTTGCTGCAGGGTACACTTGCATAGAAGTACCAATAATTACTAAGATATCTGCAGTTTTAGTTATTTTAATTGCTTTTTCCAACAAGGGTACCATTTCTCCAAACCAAACAATATGTGGTCTTAATTGATAGTTCTTTTTGCATAAATTCCCTAAAACTAAATTCTTTTTCCATTCTAAAATATCTTTTTCATCTCCAGTACTTCTTGCTTTTAATAGTTCACCATGCAAATGTGTAACTTTAGTACTTCCTGCGCGTTCATGCAGATCATCTACATTTTGTGTTATAATTTCAACATTAAAATCACTTTCCAGTTTAGCTAAATTAAGATGTGCTTTGTTGGGGGTAACTTCTAAAAGCTGTTGCCTTCGCTGATTATAAAATTCTAAAACCAATGCGGGGTTTTTTAAATAGCCTTCAGGCGAAGCAACCTCCATTATATCATGTCCTTCCCACAAACCATCAGAGTCTCTAAAGGTTTTAATACCACTTTCTGCAGAAATTCCTGCTCCGGTTAAAATGACTAGATTTTTCAATAGAAAGAGGTTTGTATATATTTATTAAAATCTTTTATGACAGTAAAAATAATAATTTTAAGTTTGTAATTATGATTGACGAAAAACTATTAAATTATTTCGAAAGCTTTTTAACAGATAATAGAAAGCAGCTTTTTAAAAATGTATTAGAAAATAGGACCCGACATTTTACAGTTGTTTTAGAAGATATTTTTCAATCTCATAACGCCAGTGCAGTTGTTAGAACTTGTGATATTTTCGGAGTACAAGATGTGCATGCTATTGAAAATAAATACAATAATAAAGTTTCTAGGCACGTAGCTAAGGGGTCTCAAAAATGGCTAAATCAATATAGATACAGAAACGATGGTGATAACACAAAAACTTGCTTAGATGGTCTTAAAAAGGCAGGATACCAAATAGTAGCAACAACCCCACATAATAATTCTTGCTTGTTGCAAGATTTTGATGTGTCAAAAAAGACTGCATTTGTGTTTGGGGTAGAGGCAGAGGGAGTTTCAGATTACATAATTGAGAATGCAGACGGATTTTTAAAAATTCCAATGGTCGGTTTTACGGAAAGTTTAAATATATCTGTTGCTGCAGCAATCATATTACAAGATGTTACTACAAAACTTCGAAATTCTAATATTCATTGGGAATTATCAAATGAAGAAAAAGAAGTTTTATATTTTGATTGGGTTAAAAAAACAATTAAGAATGTAGATAAAATAGAGGAGCACTACCAACAAAATTTAAAATAAAATTTCTGAATTCATAGTGACAAAAGAAAATTATAATTTATTCAACTATAATTTTTTCAATAGTAGCAGAAGAATCACAACGCTTAATTAATAAACTTATATTTTCTAATTCGTTGTTTCCAGTAACATAATATTCTGCGCAAGGAGTTTGTCTTGGCTTTCCTTTTCCAAAATCTACATCTCCATTTTTCAATATTGTAGATATTTTTAAAGTATCAATATCAAATTTTTGCATTGTAATTTTTGCAGTATCAGAAAATAAACGTTTTTTAATTCTAATCGTTTTTAGTGTTCTAGAATCCATGCCATAGTCAAACGTAGCGTTTTTCTTCTGCCAAAAGAAATAAACAGCAATAGACCCTAAGGATAAACCTACTAAATAATAAAAAATTCTCTTTACTAACATACTAAAATTTTGAAGTACAAATTTATGTAAAATGAATAACTATAAGAATGTAAAACAAAGTTATTTTACAACGATTTATTAATAAAAAATAGCTGTATAAAAAATTAATTTATTTTTTCTATAATTTTAGGTTTGCATATTAAAGTATCAATAAATTAATATCTCTAAAAGGAAGGTTAAACCAATCTGCAACTGTTTTATTAGTTAAAATTCCGTGATAAAAATACATTCCATTTCGTAAACTTTTATCAAATCTGGCAGTATTTTCAAAACCACCTTCTTCTGCAATATTCAGTAAATAAGGAGTAAATATATTACTAATAGAAACGGAGGCAGTTCTTGCATAACGAGCAGGAATATTAGGTACACAGTAATGAATTACACCGTGCTTTACAAAAGTAGGCTTGCTATGTGCAGTTACGTTGGAGGTTTCAAAACAACCACCTCTATCAATGCTTACATCTACAATAACTGCACCTTCTTTCATCTTCTCTACCATTTCTTCTGTTGCACAAATAGGAGATCTATTTTTACCGCGAATGCCACCTATTGCAACATCACACCGCATTAGTGCTTTTAAAATAGATTTAGGTTGCAATGTAGAGGTGTAAATTGGTGCATGCAAACAATCTTGTAATTTTCTTAATTTACTAATAGAATTGTCAAAAACCTTTACCCTTGCACCCAAACCAATTGCAGTTTTAGCGGCATATTCACCAACGGTACCTGCACCAAATATTACAACACTTGTTGGTGGTACTCCTCCAATGTTTCCAAGTAATAAACCATTTCCTTTGTTAACACCGCTCATTAATTCACCCGCAATTAAGATAGATGCAGTTCCTGCAATTTCACTTAAGGATTTTACAATTGGATAGGTTTCATGTTCATCTTTAATATAATCGAATGCAATTGCAGTAATTTTCTTTTTTGCTAGGCACTCAAAATATATTTTAGATTGTGTTTTTAATTGTAAAGAAGAAATAAGAATAGTTTTAGGATTCATATATTCAATTTCATTTTCTGTTGGAGGGGCAACTTTTAAAACAATATTACATTTAAAAGCCTCTTCTACATTGTAAGAAATTTTTGCACCTGCATCAGAATATTCCTTGTCTGTAAAATTAGCGCCATCTCCAGCACCTGTTTCAATAACAATTCTATGCCCATTAGCAGATAAAGCACCAACAGCATCCGGAGATAAACAAACACGTTTTTCACCTAAATAAGTTTCTTTGGGCAGACCGATAAAGAGTTCTCCTTTTCTCTTTTGTATTTCTAACATTTCTTCTTGGGGCAATAATTCTTCTTTACTAAATGGAGAAAATGAACTCATAATTTAATTATTTTAATCGCACGTTGCGTTTTCCATTATCTAAAATAGATAAATGAATTTGAACAGATTCTAAAGGTAGTAAATTTTCCACATTTTGTGGCCATTCTATTAAACACCAACTATTATCATATAAATACTCTTCAATTCCCATGTCAAGAGCTTCTTCTTCCCTTGTAATTCTATAAAAATCAAAATGAAAAATAGAAGTTTCTTTTAATGTTTTATATTCATTTACTAAAGAAAAAGTAGGAGAGGAGACGGTATCAATAACCTCTAGTTGTTTGCAAATTTCTTTAATAAGGGTTGTTTTACCAACACCCATTTTTCCATAAAATAATACTGTTTTATTTTTTGCTGATGTAATTATTTCGGAAGCTATTTCAGTTAAATTTTCTAAAGAATAGTTTTTATTCATTTGGCTAAAATAAGAAACCTCACAAATTTATAACACTTGTAAGGTTTAATTTTTAAATTATTCTTGTAATAGTATTTAAGTATTTTACAAGTATCTATTGTTTTTTTTTTATTGAATGAACCAAAATGATAAAGAGTTACTTCGGGCTATAAACGGCGCAAGGAATAATCATTTCCTCTAAAGATACACCACCATGTTGATACGTGTTTTTAAAATATTTTACGAAATGATTGAAATTGTTAGGATACGCAAAAAATAAATCTTCTTTCGCAAAAATAAACGGACTATTCATAGCAATCGTTGGTAAGAAAATGTCTTTCGGGTTTCTTACAGCATATACATCTTTCTCTTCATAGGATAAACTTCTGCCGGTTTTGTAACGTAGATTAGAACTAATATTCTTATCTCCAATTACTTTTGATGGATTTTTACAGTTTATAGTTCCATGATCTGTAGTGATAATTAATTTCTGACCTAAACTTTGTGCTTTTTGTATAATTTCCAACAAGGCAGAATTCTTAAACCAACTTAATGTTAAAGATCGATATGCTTTATCGTCTCCAGCTAATTCTTTAATTACTTCCATTTCTGTTTTCGAGTGAGATAGCATGTCTACAAAATTATAAACTACAGCAGTTAAGTCATTTTGTTTTGTTCCATTATAATTGTCAGCAAGTTCTTTTCCACTTTTTAATGTGGTAATCTTATAGTATTCGTGCTTCAAATCTAAACTTAAACGCTTTATCTGGGCAGATAAAAAATCGCTTTCAAACAAATTCATACCTCCTTCATCAGTATCATTTTTCCAAAACTTTGGATATTTTTTTTCCATCTCAGAAGGCATTAGTCCAGAGAAAATGGCATTTCTCGCATATTGAGTAGCTGTTGGTAAAATTGAAAAATATGCATTTTCTTCTTCTTTTTTGTAGTGGTTGTTAATTAATGGCTCTAAGATTCTATATTGATCATATCGTAAATTATCTATTACTACAAATAAAACACTTTGCCCTTTTTTTAATTCTGGTACTACAAAATCTTTAAATAAAGTATGCGAAAATGTTGGCTTGTCATATGCTGTTAAGTAATCTTCATAATTCTTTTTTATAAATTTAAAAAACTGTGTATTTGCCTCTTGTTTTTGACTTTCTAAAATACCTAACATTCCAGGGTCACTAATGTTTTCTAATTCTAACTCCCAATGCACTAATTTTTTATACAATTCAATCCATTCTTCATAGGAATTTACCATCGCCAAATCCATAGAAATTTTTCTAAACTCTTGCTGATAATTAGCTGTGGTTTTTTCAGTAACTAACCGAGAATGCTCTAAATTCTTCTTTAAGCTTAATAAAATTTGACTAGGATTTACAGGTTTTATTAAGTAATCAGCTATTTTAGATCCAATAGCCTCTTCCATAATATATTCCTCTTCACTTTTAGTAATCATTACTACAGGCAAATTGGCTTGTTTCTGCTTAATTTCTGAAAGTGTTTCTAAACCATTTAAGCCTGGCATGTTTTCATCTAAAAAAACAATATCAAAATTTGTTTCTTCTACTAAATTAATTGCATCTGCCCCATTTGTGCAAGTTGTAACTTTATAATTTTTGCGTTCTAAGAATATAATATGCGGTCTTAATAATTCAATTTCATCATCCACCCATAAAATCTGTATGCTCATCTATTTTTTTATTTATTAACGTTAAAATTAATGTATTGTTGCTTTTAATGAGGTAACAATATGAT
>JBLHGY010000109.1:0-6106 GCA_047616665.1 Polaribacter sp. | reverse complement strand
ACTTTTTGACGGCGATGCTGCAGGAATTAGAGCTTCTATTCGTGGAATTGATTTAATTCTAGAGCAAGGAATGAACGTTAAAGTAGTTCAGTTTCCTGATGGTGAAGATCCAGATAGTTTTGCAAAGGCACATTCTAATGAAGAACTTAAAAAGTATTTAGAAGATGCTGCGCAAGATTTTATCAACTTTAAAGTATCACTTTTATTAAAAGACGCTAACAACGATCCTATTAAAAAAGCAGGGGTAATTAGAGATATTGTAATGAGTATTTCTAAAATTCCTGACGGCATTCAGCGCGAGGTCTATGTACAAGAATGTGCCAGAATAATGGATATTTCTGAGCGAGTTTTGTTTAGTGAATTGGCACAAATTATAGCTAAAGGAGTTCAGGAAAAAAATAGAGTTAGCAGAAAACAAAATAATGCACAACAAGACCCTAATGCACCCCCACCGGAATATTTCTTAGCACAAGAACAAGCTCAAATGGGAGTGGTGAAAGGTGGAATAGTTTCCTTAGAAAAAATAGATGAAATTTCAAAGTTCGAGAAAGAAATTATTAAAATTTTGCTTTTACACGGCAATAAGGAAGCAGAATTTATCGAAGAAATAGAAAGTGAAGATGAAGAAGGGAAGGTACTACTCACGTCGAGAAAGTACAATAATAATGTCTCTGCAGAAATTTATGTACATCTGCAAGACGACGAAATGGAATTTACAAATACTATTTTTCAAGAGATTTACACAGAGATTATTCATCAGTTAAATCAGTCTGAAAAATTAGAAATAAATGCTTTGGTAAATCATCAAAACATAGAAATTGCAAGTACTGTTACTTCAATTTTAATGGATGAGGATGAGGAAAAGTATCAATTAAGTGACTGGGAAGGACAAAATATTGAAGTTAAAATGGCTTTATTATCGAAACAAGTGAACGATGTTGTTTTTAACTTAAGAAGAGTTTTAATTGGAAAGAAAATTGAAGAATTAATAAAAGAAGCTACCGGAGAAATTGCCATCGATTTGGAAACTGTAAAAGGTTATACTAGTTTAAGAATTAGGCTTTTTGAAAAATTGAATAGAGTTGTTTAATCTCTAGTATATACTTACTTTTTTTATTATTTTTACTTCTTTTAAAAAGTAAAACCCCCTACAATGATTAAAATATTAAAAATCTGCTTATTATTTCTTCAATTACCCCTGGAAATTTCTAATGGGTCTAAAAAAAGAACCATGATTAAGATTAAAAGAATGATGGGTACAGCGAATTTATTGTAAAAAAAGTAAAAGATAAATAGTACCTCAAGTAATTTTTCGAGACTATTTATCTTTTACTTGAATTCTGTTGGAATTTCACAAACAGGTATCGGTATCATTTTATGTTGATTGATTTTATTTAATCTTTCATAAATTTTAAATGCTTCTTGCTTTCTTTCCGAAAAATCGTTTGCTGTTTTTCCTTCGTTTTGCATTTGCATTGCCCATTCTAACTCATCATAGGATGCGCCAATTTGATCTTCATCTGTTCTACTATCTCCAAATAAGCCATCTGTAGGTTGCGCTTCTTGTATTGAATTTGGTACATTTAAATAAGCAGCTAACTCATAAACTTCAGACTTCATTAAATCTGCAATTGGGCTTAAATCTACACCTCCATCACCATATTTTGTATAAAATCCCACTCCAAAATCTTCAACTTTATTACCAGTGCCAGCAACTAAAGAACTATGTAAACTGGCAAAATAGTATAAAGTAGTCATGCGTAACCTTGCTCTTGTATTTGCTAAAGATAAATTTACTGCATCTGAAGGTGCAGTAGCTGGAAGCATATTTTTAAAATCTTCAAAAGTAGAGGTTAAATCTACTCTTACTTCAGAAACATTGCTAAATTTTTCTTTTAATTGCTTGATGTGTTCTTCTGCTCTATTTACTTGACTTTCGGCTTGGTGTATTGGCATTTCTACACACAATGTAGGAAAACCAGTCTTTGCACAAAGCGTAGAGGCAAGTGCAGAATCTATTCCGCCAGAAACACCAACTACAAAACCTTTTACCTTTGATTTTTCAGCATAATCTTTTAACCAAGATATAATATGAGATGCTACTTTTTCTGTATTCATTAGAGAAACTATTTTTGTATTTTTAGCGTTTATTATTCTAATAGCAATATACGAAGTTTATGAGATTTTTTCAAATGATTTTATTGGTTTTATTTATTTTTTGTGCTTGCGATATTGATAAAATAGAGAAAATAGAGATCTCTAATATTGAGGTCGATTTTTCAGTAAAAAGATTTGATATTGACTACTATACATCAATAAATGGAAATATTTATGATTTAAAGAACACGTATCCTTATTTTTTTCCTCAAGAAATTACAGATAGTATTACGCTCTCAAAAATAAAGAATAAGGATGAACAAGAATTGTTTTTGGAAACTCAGAAGGTTTTTAAAGATTTCTCACCATTTAAAGAACAGTTTTCAAATCTCTTTAAGCATGTAAAATATTACAACACTAAATTTAAAGCACCAACTGTTGTTACCATGTTAACCAATATAGATTATGATAGTAGAGTAATTTATGCGGATAGTTTATTACTGCTGTCTTTGGATGTTTACTTGGGTGAAAATCATAGATTTTATAGCGATTATCCGAAGTATATAAAAAATAAAAACACAAAAGAACATCTTATTGTAGATGCTGCAAATGAAATTATAAAGCGTCAAATTCCTAAGATCACCGAAAGAAGTCTTGTTGGAAAAATGATATATGAGGGAAAAAAAATGTATCTATTAGATCTGTATTTACCGACTCTTAGTGCTAAAGAAAAAATTGGTTACGATACGGATAAGTTAAATTGGGCACGCTCTAATGAAGAACAAATTTGGAGTTATTTTATAGAAAAAAAATTACTTTTTAGTACAGATAGAAATTTAAATAAGCGATTTCTAGAAATTGCACCATTTTCTAAGTTTTATATGGAACAAGATAATTTATCTCCTGGAGGTGTTGGTATTTGGGTAGGTTGGCAGATTGTAACTTCTTATATGAAACATAATGATGTATCTTTGCAGCAATTATTACAAATTAACGAATTAGATTTATTTAAAAAATCGAAGTATAAGCCCAGAAAATAATGTCAATAGAACACAATTCAGAAATTAAATTTAAAGTAGCTTTAGATGAAAATAAAATTCCAGAAGAAATTTCTTGGACAGCTATAGATGGTGGTATAGACAATGAAGCCTCTAAAGCAATTATGATTTCTGTTTGGGATCATAAAAAGAAAGACACTTTAAAAATGGATTTGTGGACAAAAGATATGCCAGTAGATGAAATGAAGCAGTTTTATCATCAAACTTTAGTAGCGATGGCTGAATCATTCGAAAGAGCTACAGACGATGCTAAAATGGGAGCAACTATGAAAGATTTTTGTGATTATTTTGCAGAAAAGCTGGAATTGAAATAGAAGCTCTAAGCTTCTTTAATGATATTGATAATTTGTTTGTAATCAGCTTTGTTATTTACAAAATCTAATTCGGATACATCTATCGTCAATAAATTTAAATCATTCTGAGTAGTAATAAAACCCTGATATCCATCATGTATTTTTTTCAGATAATCCGCTTGAATATTTTGCTCAAAATCTCTACCTCTATTTTTAATATTTTCTAATAGTCTATCTGTATTTTGATATAGATAGACATACAGGTCGGGTTTTGTAATTTCTTTATAAATTAAATTAAACATTTTCCGATACAGTAGATACTCATCTTTAGAAAGCGTTACCTGCGCAAATATTAAAGATTTAAAAATATAATAATCTGAAATAATAAAACTCTTAAACAAATCAAACTGCGCTAAATCATCGCTTAACTGCTGATATCGATCTGCAAGAAAGCTCATCTCTAGCGGGAAAGCATATCTTTCTTTATCCTCATAGAATTTTGGTAAAAAAGGATTGTCTGCGAATCTTTCTAAAACTAACTTTGCATTAAATTGATTAGAAAGTAGATTCGCTAAAGAAGTTTTACCAGCACCAATATTACCTTCTATAGCAATGTAATTATATTTTTCTGATAGTATAATAGGACGTATTAAGGCCTTATCTACACTAGTTGTTTTAGAGGAATCAACACAACTTTGTAAGCAAATTTGTAATTCTTTTTTTTGTATTGGATGTATTGCATTTGGTGCGATTTCAACCAAAGGAACCATCACAAATTTACGTTCCAACATTTTTGTATGTGGAATAATAAGTGTTTTTGAAAAGAGAATCTCATCATCAAATAATAAAATATCTATATCTATATTTCTATTTTGGTATTCGGGTGATGTGGTTCTTTGTCTTCCTAATTTTGTTTCAATATTTAAGAGAGTTTTCAGCAATTCATCTGCCGTTAGACAAGTAGAAACTTGAATACAGATGTTATAAAAATCTTCCCCAGTGAAGCCCCAAGAAGCAGTTTTATATATAGAAGAAATTTTTTGGACATCACCGGCTACATCACTTATGAAGTTGATTGCTTTTTGAAGGTTTTCAAGTTTGTTACCTTGATTTGTGCCTAAAGATAAATATGTAACGCTTTGTATTTTCATAAAGAGTTACAAAGAAAATGAAAGCATTTCGATAAATAGCTTTTAAATAAAAAAAATCGCCAAAATTAATTGGCGATTTTTAAATATCAATCAGAAAAGAATATTATTCCTCTTTTCTTGGTTCTCTTGGTTTTCTGTCATCACGTCCGCGATTATCTCTGCTTCTGTTATCACGTCCACCAGAACGTTTATCATCTCTTGGTGGTCTTGCTACATAACCTTCTGGTTTTGGTAACAATGCTTTCCTAGAAACTTTTTCTTTACGAGTTCTTGGGTCTAAACCAAAGTACTTCACATCTAAAACTTCTCCCATTTTAACAACATCAGATACATTATCTGTGCGTTCCCAAGCTAGTTCACTTACGTGCAATAAAACTTCATTTCCTGGCGCTTCTACATATTCTACAACAGCACCAAAATCTAACATTTTAATTACTTTCACTTCGTAAGCTTCACCAACTGTTGGTTTAAAAAGCATAGACTCAATACGAGTAATTACTTGTTCAATTCCTGTAGGGTCTGTTCCTAAAATTTCGATAATTCCTTCTTCAGTTACAGCATCTTCAGTAATTACAATCGTAGTTCCTGTTTCTTTCTGTAATTCTTGGATATGTTTACCTCCTGGTCCAATAAATGCACCAATCATATCATTAGGAATGCGTCTGTTAATCATTTTAGGAGCATGTTCCTTAACTTCTTCATTTGCAGAAGAAATGGTCTCAGTTATTTTTCCTAAAATATGTAAACGACCAGCACGAGCTTGTTGTAAAGCATTTACTAAAATCTCGTAGCCTAATCCTTTTACTTTAATGTCCATTTGACAAGCAGTAATACCTTCAGAAGTACCTGTTACTTTAAAATCCATATCACCTAAGTGATCTTCATCCCCTAAAATATCAGACAATACAGCGTATTTTCCAGATTCAGCATCAGAAATTAATCCCATTGCAATACCAGAAACAGGTCTCGTCATTTGAACTCCTGCATCCATTAATGCCATTGTACCAGCACAAACAGTCGCCATAGAAGAAGAACCGTTAGATTCTAAAACTTCAGATACTACTCTTACTGTATATGGACAATCGTCTGGAATCATTCCTTTTAATCCACGTTGTGCTAAATTACCATGACCAACTTCTCTTCGAGAGGTTCCACGAATTGGTCTAGCTTCACCTGTACAAAAAGGAGGGAAGTTGTAATGTAAATAGAAATTTTCTTCACCTTCGAAAGATGGCATATCTATTTTCATTGCATCTCTAGAAGTTCCTAAAGTAACGGTAGCTAAAGCTTGTGTTTCTCCACGAGTAAAGATTGAAGAACCATGCACTGATGGTAAGTAATCAACTTCTGACCAAATTGGTCTAATTTCATCAGTTTTACGACCATCTAAACGCAACCCTACATTTAAGGTTAAATCTCTAATAGCAGCTTTTTCTGCTTTGCGATAATAATCAGAAACTAAACCACCATAATCTGCTAATTCTTCTTCAGAAAAAGTAGCTTTAAT
>JBLHGY010000108.1:0-6132 GCA_047616665.1 Polaribacter sp. | reverse complement strand
TTACACAACAAACAACAATTATGACAGAAGGTAACTTCGTTGATTACATAAAAGTGTACGCAACCTCTGGAAAAGGAGGACAAGGATCTGTGCATTTACACAGAGAAAAATACATTACCAAAGGTGGCCCTGACGGTGGTGACGGCGGACGTGGAGGTCACATTATTTTACGTGGCGATAAAAATATGTGGACACTGTTTCACTTAAAATTTAAACGACACTTTAGAGCTGAAGGTGGTGGTGCCGGTAGTAAAAGTAGAAGTACTGGTCGTGATGCTGCAGATGTTTTTGTAGATGTGCCCTTAGGTACTATTATTAGAGATGCAGATACAGATGAAATATTACATGAAATTACAGAAAATGGTAAAGAAGTAGTTTTATTACCTGGTGGAAAAGGCGGACTTGGAAACTGGAATTTTAAATCTTCTACGAACCAAACACCTCGTTATGCCCAACCTGGTATAGACGGTCAAGACGGTTGGTTTAGAATCGAATTAAAGTTATTAGCAGATGTAGGTTTGGTTGGTTTTCCAAATGCAGGAAAATCTACTTTATTATCTGTATTAACCTCTGCAAAACCAAAAATTGCAGATTATGCCTTTACAACACTAAAACCCAACCTAGGAATTGTAGAACATAGAAATCAGCAAACTTTTGTAATTGCAGACATTCCTGGAATTATTGAAGGTGCTGCAGAAGGAAAAGGATTAGGACACCGTTTTTTACGTCATATAGAACGTAATTCTACGCTTTTATTTCTAATTCCTGCAGATAGTGACGATATTAATAAAGAGTACGCCATTCTGCTGAATGAACTAAAACAACACAATCCAGAATTATTAGATAAAACGCGTTTATTAGCGATTTCTAAGACAGATATGTTAGACGATGAGCTAAAAGAAGAAATTAAAGCTGAGCTTCCAAAAGGTGTAGCAGCATTGTTTATTTCTTCTATTGAAGAAAGTGGTTTGCAAGAATTGAAAGATAAGCTTTGGGAAATGTTGAATTAAAATATACTTTAATTTACCTCTTTCTAAGTGCAATACTTATAAAATTTGTTATTCATTGTTCCTAAGTATTGGGCAAAGAATAACAAATTTATTGTTTTATTTGAATCTTAATTGGCAAACGGTATTTTGTTGTTACCGGAATACCTCTTTTTATTGCTGCATAAACATTCGGAATTTTATCTACAGAAATTCTTAAAACACTGTCTAGTTTTGGTAATTGATTTTTAATCTCTTCGGATGATTCCATTGCTTCTAAAACAATTTTGCCTTTAGAAGTGATTAATAAATCTACATACACAATTTCTGATATTGAATCTCTAATAATAAATTGGTGCTTTTGTAACTCTGCTCCTATCTTTTGATGAATTGTAGTTCTAAAACAGTTAGATTTTTCATGTTTGTCTATAAGAGAATCACACACTTTAAAAGAGGGTGAAAAATCAACTGAAGTAAAGTCTACTATTGTTTCTTTAACTTGTAAATTCTTATTTTTAGAATATGAAAATTTATCACACGAAGTGATCAAAAAAAGAATAAGTAAAAAAGAAAAAACACGTAAAAGCATACCGTAAATTAAAGCATTATTTTTTTAATTTCTATTCCTCCTCATTCTTCTTTTTCTTTCCTTTCGCTGTTTTCTTGTTTCTTCCACAAAAATCGTAAAAGGAATTGCATATTTCACACCAACCTTTTTCCCTTTTAGCTCTGCAGGAAGCATCGCAGGAATTTTACGCAAAACTTTTAAACATTCCGCTTCTAATAGATCATGTGGCGCTTTGGAAATTATGTCTTCAACCTTCCCTTTAGAACTTATTTTAAAAGCGATATACACTCGATACTTACCGCCCTTAAGGCCTAATTGATTCGGTAAGTCCATGTTAAAGTTTTCGGTAAATAATTTTTGAATATTTTTACTAAAACAATTTTTTAGTTCTTTTGCATCTCCTATACATCCAGGATAAACGGGCACTTTTTCGATAACTGAAAAGGAAATCTCTTTTTCTTGGGCATAAACGGCCAAACCAAAAAACACTAGTAAAATAAAAGCTATATTTTTTTTCATTTTATTTTATAAAAATTTTAATGTGTGAATTTACTAAAATTTAATGAACTGACTATTCTAACTTTTCTCCTCTCATAAAGTAGTCTTTTTTAATATCTGAAATTCTTTTTAAAACAAATGCACTCATTACTTTATCACTGTCTAAAAAAAGGTGTTTATACTTTTTGTAATGCTTATACCCCATCTTTTTGTCCTTGTACAAATCATCTGTAAGTTTTGCTAATTGGAACTTAGCCTTGTAATTTCTATTATTTTCTGTAAATGCTTTTTTATAAAATTTTAAGGCCATTTTTGGTCTTTTCATTTCATAATATGCATTTGCCAATCCGTAATACTCTTCATCTCTTTTTACCTTACCTGTTGCAGTAGCCCTGTAATAATTAAACATTGCACTCTTAAATTTCTTTTGTTTCATTGCGATATGACCTAAGTACGTGAAATTCTTATACGCTTCAGTATCTATTTTTACAACTTTCTCGAATCTGACTTTTGCTTTCTCAAAATCATCGAGATTATAGTATGCCTTTCCTAACATAGTATTGTTAAAAAGGTTCATTTTTTTTATACTATCTAATTTTAGCAAAATAGGAATGGTTTCTTCATACTTCCTTTCTCGATATAATTGATTTACTTTTATTCTATTTATACTTTCATTATTCGGTGCCAACTCCAATCCTTTATTAATAAACAAATACGTAGAGTCTTTATCGTTCAATTTAAAGAAACTAAGCGCTAATTTAGAAAGTACCCTTATATGCGCAGTATCCTTTTTATATGTGTCTATAAAACTATTTATCATGCGATCTCTTTCCTTTGCAAAAGCATAAGACAGCCCCAATTGATAGGAATAATGCGCATTTATACTGTCTTTTTTTATCAAACTTTTAAAAATTGCAATTGACTTTTGATGATTTTTAGTCTTTAAATACAATTTGCCCAATTGATATGCCAATACTAGATTTAAAGAATCTTTGGCTAACAAATTTTCATAAATATTGATAGAAATTTTAGATTTATTAAGTCTTTGGTATGCTTTAGCTAATTTTAAACGCGCATTTTTATCTTCTTTAAAGTGCAATGCTTTTTCTAAAAAATGTGCCGTTTGTTTATAATTATCGATCGATTCATAAATAACAGCTATTTTGTAGTTTGATAAAAATGAAGGTATTTCTATGGCTTCTAATTTTTCTAATGCCAATTGATACCTTCCATTTTCGAACAAACGATCTATCGAAGAAAAGTCGGAGGTTTGCGCCCCGACTTTTACAATTACAAATAATAATATAATTAAAATTCTCTTCTTCATATTAATCTGTAGTTACTTCATCCACCAAAAGTGAAAACGGAATATTATAATTTACTATAACTTCCTGTCCATTTTGTTTACCAGGTATCATTTTTGGTAAAGAACGCATCACTCTTATTACCTCTTCCTTAATTTTCACATGTGGTGCCATTGCTTTTACATCAACAATATCTCCATTTACCGCCACGTTAAAACCTATAAAAACCCTTTTCTTACCAGCAGACAAGCCCAAACTATTTGGCAACTTTGCATCAAAATTTCTTGAAAAATGTTTTTGAACCATTTTAGAAAAACAGTCTTTGTCTCCTGTGTTACAACCAGGAAACGTTGGCGCGGTCTCTATGCTCATAAAATTAACTGAGCCATCTAAAGATGCTACTGTAGATATAGGAGTTACTGGTGAAAAAGGTTTTACATTAGAAGAAGAAGGCACCTTATCTATTAAAAGTGTAAACGGAATCGTATAATTCACGGCAACATTCTCCCCTTTTATCTGACCAGGCAACATCTTTGGCAATGTTTTCATAACTCTTAGAACTTCTGCCTTAAGCTTTAGATGTGGAGCTCTAACTTTAACATCAACAACACCTCCGTTTACATCTACTTTAAAACCTATAAAAACTCTTTTCTTACCCGCACTTAAACCTAAACTATTTGGCAACTTTGCATCAAAATTTCTTGAAAAATGTTTTTGAACCATTTTAGAAAAACAGTCTTTGTCTCCTGTCTCACATCCTGGAAAAGTAGGTCCTTTTTCTATTTTCATGAATGAAACACTTTCAATAGACACTTCAACTTCTTCAACCTCTACAACCTCTTCAGTAATTTCAATAGCTTTTGCTGTTTTTGTTACTTGTCTGCTACTAGAACAAGAAGTATAAAATAGCATGCTTAGTAATACAGGAATCAATACCAAATACTTTAACTGATTCATTTTCTTTGATTGTTTTTTCTTCATCATAATAATTCTTTTTTTAATTAATGTTTGTTTGTAAAACTGATTGATAAACGCAATGTTTTCAACCTGAAAAAAGTTGGATAGCAATTGATTGATGTACTCATCTTTAGGTTCAGATTTTGTGGCAACAGCATCAGAAATATATTCATGCACCAAAGTGATTCTTTTTTGATAGCTATAAATCATTGGGTTAAACCACATCATAATTTTTAAAAGCTCGAAGAGTAATAAATCGAATGAATGCTTTTGTTTGCTATGTACCAATTCATGGGCAATAATTTGTTCTTTTTGGGTATCGGGAATTTCTTCTCCTAAAAAAATATAATTAAAAAATGAAAATGCTTTGCTTTGCTTCGGAATTAAGACCAAAGTAAACCCCTCTTTTTTACGCAATTTATAAGCCCTTATTAACTTGATTATTTTCACCAATTTTGTTGCGAACAAAATGCTAAAAAGAACAACCCCTACTAAGAAAAACACATCTAAATAATTTACAGATTGATACCAAGATGCTTCTTGAATAACTCTTTCTGGCGATAAAATTATTTCTGGTAAATAGGTGACGTATTCTTGTGGAATCACTTTTTGAAAAGATGGTATTTGCACCAATGGCAATAAAAAAGAGACGATTGGTGTACTTAACAAATACCACCTATTTTTTGTAAAGAACGTTTCTTTGCTTAAAAAAAAATCATAAATAGCCAAAAATAGCACTTGAAATAAGACCACTTGAATTATATAATTTATCATAGATTTTTTATTTTTTGGATGGAAGTATTTTACTGCTTTTTCAAAACATTTCTACTGCCAACTACAACTGAATACTGTCAACTGGAAACTACTCCTCTTTATTTACTTCCTTTAAAATACGCTCTAATTCTGAAACATCCATTTTGTTTTCTTTTACAAAAAAGGACACCATGCTTTTAAATGAACCATCGAAATACCCATTCATTAATTTGTGCAAACGCTGGTTGCTATACGTTTCTTTTTCTATTACTGGATGGTATACAAAACCTCTACCCATAGGTTTATGCCCTACAAATTCTTTGTTTTCTAAAATTCTTATAATGGTAGAAACCGTATTATATGCGGGTTTTGGACTTGGCAATTGTGTTATTACATCTTTTACAGAGGCTTCTTGCAAATCCCATAATACATGCATTATTTGCTCTTCTGCTTTTGTTAATTGTTTGCTCATAATTTCAACTAAGGTTTTAGTTTAAAAATACAAATATAACTAAATAGTTAGTTTAAACTAATTTTTTAGTTATAAATATATTCTAACAAAGGTTTTGTATTTTTGTCTTATTATAAAATTTACTATGGATATATTCTTACTCACAATTGGTTTTCTATTTGTAATGCTTGGTCTTATTGGCTCTTTTTTGCCCGTTTTACCAGGACCTTTAACTAGTTGGTTGGGCTTATTAATTTTGTATTTTACCTCTACAGTTCCTATGAATTATACATTTCTAGGAATTACGCTCGCTATTGCAATACTTATATGGATTTTAGATTACATCATTCCTGCAATCGGAACAAAACGTTTTGGTGGCAGTACATATGGTGTCTACGGAACCACCATTGGGTTGCTTATTGGCTTGTTCTCTCCCATTCCGCTTGGAATATTAATTGGTGCTTTTTTAGGCGCTTTTATTGGAGAAGTACTTCATGACAAAACAAATACGAAAAGGGCTTTTAAGGCTTCTATTGGTTCTTTATTGGGCCTTATAACTTCTACAATTATAAAGTTTACTGTAGCTTTAGTGTATGCTGTTTTATTTTTTGTGAA
>JBLHGY010000107.1:0-6250 GCA_047616665.1 Polaribacter sp. | reverse complement strand
AAATTAAAAAATATAAAAATGAAAAATATAAAAAATATTTATTTGATACTCTTTTCTGTGGCAATTACCTTTTTTGGCTGTCAAGAAAAAGAATATGAATTTGGCGATATTATTGCTCCAAGTTCAATCGTTATTAATGCGGAGATTATCGGTCAAGATGTTAATGATCCTGCTTTAGCAAATGGAGACGGTAGTGGTATCGTGAATTTTACAGTATCAGCAGATAATGCGTCTTCTTATGTTTATTACTTTAATGGAGTTGCGTACGCTTCACCATCAGGTATTTTCTCTAAAAGATTTTCTAAAGAAGGTACAAACATATATACGGTTGTTGTAAAAGCGAATGGTACAGCTGGTGTTTCAACTACTAAATCTATAGATATTGAAGTATACAGTTCTTTTACAGATATAGAAGCTGAAAACTTTTTAAGTGGTGCTAATATAGGGGATAGTAAAAAATGGTACTGGCAAGCAGATGTAGATGTACATGTTGGTTTAGGTCCTGTCGCAAGTGGTGATGAAAATGAATTCGCTTATGAGTTTTGGTGGAGTGGAATTAAAGCTTGGGATTCTGAAAAAGCATGTATGTATGATAATGAGTTTGTATTTACAAGAACAGCGGATGGTCTTACGTTTGAACAAACTGTAGGTCCTGCTTTTGTTCCAGGTACTTATGCTGGAGCTATAGGAGTTGCAGGAGATCAATGTCATGACGAAACGGTTGCTACTTTTATGTTTGGCCTAAAGCAAGTTTCTTTTGGACCCTCAACATCAAAAGCGGCTGCAGAAGGTACTTATGGTGAAGATGCACAAGGACAACCAAAACCATACAGAGGAACTACTTTTGATATTTCTGATAATGGTTTTATGGGTTGGTTAGTTGGTTCTAGTAAGTACGATATTATTTCTATTTCTGATGATGAATTAGTTGTGAGAATAATTGAAGCTGGAGATGGTTTTGCTTGGTATCATAAATTCACATCTACAAAGCCTACACAAAGCGCAAGTTATACTTATAATACTTTAGTTTGGGAAGATGATTTTAATACTGATGGAGCACCCGATGCTACAAATTGGACCTACGATCTAGGTGCAGGTGGCTGGGGTAATGGTGAAGTACAAACATATACAAATTCAGCAGAGAACGCGAAAGTATTAGATGGCTCCTTAGTTATAACAGCTAAAGCTGATGGAAGTGGTGGTTATACTTCTGCGAGATTAAAATCTCAAGGATTGCGTAAATTTACGTATGGTAGAATTGAAGTGAGAGCAAAATTGCCCGCTTCAGCAGGTACTTGGCCAGCAATTTGGATGCTAGGTTCTAATTTTCCTACTGTTGGTTGGCCAACTTGTGGTGAAATTGATATTATGGAACAAACAGGTGCTAACAAAGACATTACTTTAGGTACTCTTCATTGGTATAATACGACTGCAAATGGTAATGCAAGTTATGGTGAAACTACTGCGGTTGCAGATGCTTCTTCTGATTTTCATTTATATACCGTAGAATGGTCAGATACTTCAATAAAAATATATTTAGATGATGTTAACTTTTTTCAAATGGCCAATGATAGTACTTTACCATTTAATGCAGATTTCTTTATGATATTAAATATTGCAATGGGTGGTACTTTAGGAGGAGATATCGATCCAGGTTTCACAGAGGATACAATGGAAATTGATTATGTAAAAGTATTTCAATAAAAAATAGTTCATTTAAAAAGGTCATTTATTTAATAAATGGCCTTTTTTTAATAGATGCCTTTTTTAGGATATTGTAACGAAAGGAGTCCATTAAAAAAAGACTTTATAACTTAAATTTACACGCTCAATTTTGAGTGAATTAGAAAAGTATTTAATAATAGTAATTGGATATAATTATGAGAAACAAGGTTTTAGCCGTACTATTTTTATACATCTCATTTACAATGTACTCTCAGAGTCACAAAGTAATTATTGAGAAAAGTGACCAAGGCATGAAGCTTCTAGTTGATGGAAAGGATTTCATGATAAATGGTATGAATTGGGATTATGTTCCAATTGGTAAAAACTATGCATATAGTCTTTGGAAGCAATCAGATGAATTGATTAAAGCCGCTTTAGATGCTGAAATGAGTCTCTTAAAGAATATGGGCGTTAATACCATTAGAGTGTATACAGGTATGCAGCCTAAATGGATTACCTATGTTTATGAAACATATGGAATTTACACAATGCTAAACCATACGTTTGGTAGATATGGTTTAACAATAAACGGAGTTTGGACGCCAGTTACTGCATATAACGACTCTAAAACTAAGATTTTACTATTGTCAGAAGTTACGGCAATGGCCAAAGAATATAAAAACACACCTGGTTTATTATTATACTTATTAGGGAATGAAAATAATTACGGTTTGTTTTGGGCAGGTGCAGAAACAGAAGATTTTCCAGAGGAGGATGAAAAGAAAAAATTTATAGGTGAACGTCTTGGGAGACCAATGTATAAATTAATGAATGACGCAGCTATTAAAATGAAATTGATAAATAATAATTTACCAATTGCTATTTGTAATGGTGATTTGTTGTTTGTTGAAATTATTGCTGAGGAATGCACAGATGTAGATATTTACGGAACCAATATGTACCGAGGTAAATCGTTTACAGATGCTTTTGAAAGAGTGAAAAAGGAATTAGACATGCCAATTCTATTTACAGAATTTGGTGCAGATGCTTTTAATGTAATATCCAATGAAGAAGACCAAGAAATGCAAGCATTTTATATGGTAGAGAACTGGAAAGAAATTTATCAAAATGCTGCAGGCTTAGGCAAATCTTGTAACGCAATTGGTGGGTTTACATTTCAATTTTCAGACGGATGGTGGAAATATGAGCAAACAAAAAATTTAGATGTACACGATAACAATGCATCCTGGTCTAACAAAGGTTATTATTTAGACATAGAAGGTAGTAGTAATAATATGAATGAAGAGTGGTTTGGAATTTGTGCTAAAGGCCCAACTAATTCAAAAGGTTTGTATAATTTATACCCAAGAGCAGCCTATTTTGCTTTGCAAGAGGTACATCAGTTAAACCCGTTTCTAAAAGAAATGAATCTAAACATTATTTCGGAACATTTTAAAAAGATAAGATTAAAAAAACATGTTTCAAAGGCTAAAGAATATAAGAAGAGCTTGTTGAAAGATGAGTAGCACTAAATATTTTACATAAGCAATATATAATTTTAATAAGAATCTCTTTAAAATAAATGTAGAGGTTCACAGAAGAACAATTTTAATGACAAAAAAGACTATTTTTTTAGGAAAAAATAAAGCAGATTTTCAATCTCAAGAGGTAAAAGGTGAAATGATTCACTTTGAAAATGAAACTTATTATAAGATTGCCAATAGTAATGAAATGAGACCTTTCTTTATGAGTATTGTGTCAGATTCAAATCATTGGATGTTTATTTCAAGTAATGGAGGTCTTACTGCAGGAAGAAAAAATAGTGAGTATTCATTGTTTCCTTATTATACAGATGATAAAATTACAGAAGCTGCTGATGTTACAGGAAGTAAATCTATTTTTCAAGTTTTAAAAAACGGAAATATTTATTTATGGGAACCTTTCTCAAAAAGACAAATTGGCTTGTATGAAACAAGACAAAATTTATATAAAAACAGTTTTGGAAATAAAGTTATTTTCGAAGAAATTAATGAAGATTTAGGAATTACTTTTAGATATCAGTGGAGTTCTACAGATACCTATGGTTTTGTAAAAAAATCGACTTTAATTAATAATTCATCAGAAAAAGTACAAGTTACATTTTTAGATGGTTTACAAAATATTCTTCCTTCAGACGTTGAGACAGATTTACAAAATTCTAGAAGTAATTTAGTAGATGCTTACAAGAAAAGTGAATTACAACTTGCATCTGGTTTAGGAGTTTATGCTTTAAGTGCAATAATAGTAGACAAAGCTGAGCCTAGTGAAGCTTTAAAAGCAAATATTGTGTGGTCTTTAGGCATAGAAAAGCCAACATATTTATTATCATCATTACAATTAGATAATTTTAGAAGAGGCAAAGACATACATCAAGAAGTAGATATAAAAGCAGAAAAAGGGGCTTATTTTATTAGTGCTGATATCACCTTAGATGCAAATGAAACGAAGGAATGGCATTTAGTGGCAAATGTAAATCAAACAATAGGCGCTATTGAAATACTTTCTAAAGCAATATTAAATGATGAAAATTTATTAAATAGTATTGAGGAAGACATTGAATTAGGTACTAAAAAACTAATTGCTTTAACTGGTGCTGCTGACGGTTTACAAGTAACAGAAGATCCTTTAATTAGTACAAGACATTTTGCAAATACACTTTTTAACTTAATGAGAGGTGGTACTTTTGATGATGATTATACTATTGAAAAGCAAGATTTTATAAAATACATAGGAAAGGCCAACAAAAAAGTAATTAAGAAGAAAGAAACATTGTTAAATGATTTACCAGAATTATTTAAACTGAACACCATTCTTGAGATTGCAGAGAAAGATGAAGATCAAAACTTTAAAAGACTTTGTTTTGAGTATTTGCCATTAAAGTTTAGTAGAAGACACGGAGACCCAAGTAGGCCTTGGAATAAGTTTTCTATCAACACAAAAAATGAAGTAGACGGTTCTAAAATTTTAGATTATGAAGGAAACTGGCGTGATATTTTCCAAAATTGGGAAACGCTAGCACATTCATATCCTGCATTTATAGAAAGTATGATTCATAAGTTTTTGAATGCAACTACTTTTGATGGTTACAATCCATATAGAGTTACAAAAGATGGTTTTGATTGGGAAATTATAGAAGAAAATGATCCTTGGTCTTATATTGGGTATTGGGGAGACCATCAAATAATTTACTTATTAAAATTCTTAGAATTTATAGAAAATCATTATCCAAATCAATTAGAAAAAAGATTTTCTGAAGACATTTTTGTGTATGCAAATGTGCCTTATAAGATAAAAGATTACCAAAGTATTTTAGCAAACCCTAAAGACACTATTGAGTTTGATCATGATTTAGATGCTAAAATTCATCAAAAGAAAGAAGAATTAGGTGCAGATGGTGCATTATTAAGAGACGAAAATTTCTTTATTTATAAAGTAAACTTAATAGAAAAATTATTAGCTACTGTTTTAGCGAAGGTTTCTAACTTTATTCCTGAGGGCGGAATTTGGATGAATACGCAACGTCCGGAATGGAACGATGCAAACAACGCTTTAGTGGGTAATGGTGTTTCTATGGTAACGCTTAATTATTTAAATCGTTTTATAAAATTCTTTGAAAATTTGGTTGAAAAATCTGCAACTGAAGAAGTAGAAATTTCATCAGAATTAGCAACTTTTTTTAATACTGTAGTAGCAACATTTAATCAAAATAAAAATATTCTTTCGGGGACTGTTTCAGACATTGATAGAAAAACAGTTTTAGATGGTTTAGGGGAAGCAGGAAGTGTGTATAGATCTACTATTTATGAAAATGGTTTTTCTAGCGAAAGAAGTACTGTTACAAAAACAGCTTTGTTAGCCTTCTTTTCAATTACAAAAGAGTATTTAGAACATACAATTAAAGCAAACAAACGTTCAGATAATTTATACCATGCGTATAATTTAATGACTATAGAAAATGATACGGAAGTATCTGTTTCTTATTTACCTGAAATGTTAGAAGGACAAGTTGCTGTTTTAAGTGCAGGTTATTTATCTTCTAAAGAAGCTTTAGATGTTTTAGACGGAATGAAAGCAAGTGCTTTATTTAGAGAAGATCAATACAGTTATATTTTATATCCAAATAAAGAATTGGCACGTTTTGATGAGAAAAATGTTATTTCTAAAACAGCAGTAGCACACTCTAAATTATTAACAAAGTTAATAAGTGACGATAATACGCAAGTTATCAATCAAGATGTTGCAGGGAAGTACCATTTTAATGCCAATTTTAATAATGCAAATAGCTTAAAAGAAGCTTTTGAAGAATTACCTGAAGTATATTCAGACTTGTTAGCAGAGGAATCAAAATTAGTATTACATATTTTTGAAGAGGTTTTTAATCATAAGGCATTTACAGGTAGATCTGGAACTTTCTTTGGGTATGAAGGTTTAGGCTCTATATACTGGCACATGGTTTCAAAGTTATTATTAGCAGTCCAAGAAAACTGTTTGATAGCTGTTCAAAATAATGAAAGTGCTGTTGTAATAGGAAAGCTTTTTGATCATT
>JBLHGY010000106.1:0-6287 GCA_047616665.1 Polaribacter sp. | reverse complement strand
ACAAAATTAGATGGTGATACTCGTGGTGGTGCAGCTTTATCTATAAAATCTGTAGTTAATAAACCTATTAAGTTTATTGGTACAGGTGAAAAAATGGATGCGATAGATGTTTTTCATCCAGATAGAATGGCAGACAGAATTCTAGGAATGGGAGATGTTATTTCTCTTGTTGAAAGAGCACAAGATCAATATGACGAAGAAGAGGCTAGAAAATTACAGAAAAAAATTGCTAAAAATCAGTTTGGATTTGATGACTTTTTGACGCAAATACAGCAAATTAAGAAAATGGGAAGCATGAAAGACCTTATGGGTATGATTCCTGGAGCTGGTAAAGCGATGAAAGATGTAGATATTGATGATGATGCTTTTAAAGGTATTGAAGCAATAATACATTCTATGACACCACTAGAAAGAAGTACACCAAACAGTATAGATTCTAGTAGAAAAAAGAGAATTGCCAAAGGTTCTGGAACTTCAGTTAATGCCGTAAACCAACTAATGAAGCAATTTAATCAAATGAGCAAGATGATGAAAATGATGCAAGGTGGTGGTGGTAAAAAAATGATGCAAATGATGCAGGGAATGAAGTAATAAAATCATAGGGTTGCTTTATAAGCGAACTTTTTTATGTTTAAATATAACTTATAACCGATGCTTCAAAAAATAGTACACTTATTACTAGATTCAAAAAAGAATAGGCTACTTTTTTTTTCATTTCTAGGTATTTTTATTTTTTTAGTTTCCCATAATTACGGAATGTTTGATGATGATATTTTGTTTGGTTCTAAAATGGGAAACCAACTATATTATAATTCTATTTTTAATTGGGTTATGCCAAATAGTTTTGATCCTGGTCACCCGCCCTTTTTGGGATTTATTTTAGCAATATTTTGGAAAATTTTTGGGCATCAGTTATGGGTTTCACATTTAGCTATTTTTCCATTTATAGTTGGTTTCTTATATCAACTACATAACTTTATACATTATTTTATAAGTAATAAATTTTTACTTTTTTTTGCTTTTATTTTAATAATAATAGATCCAAGCTTATCTACTTGCTTTGTGCTTGTAAATATGGAAATCATTACATTTTTCTTCTTTTTCCTTGCTCTTAATGGTATTTTGTTTAGTAATAAAAGTATAAAATTTATTGGTTTATTTTTCTTGAGCATTGTGTCATATAGAAGTATGATGCTATTTAGTGGTCTTTTTATTTTTGATGTTTTTAATACATTACTTCTTGATAAAGAAAAAATTAAATCGTTATTTAATATTAAATTCTTATCCATTTATTTTGTAGGATGTTTGCCTGGAGTTGCTTTTGTTCTATGGAGATTACTTACTAAAGGTTGGTTACAAACTCACCCAAATTCTCCCTGGTCAGGCTTATGGAATTTTGCAGATTTCAGATACTTTATAAGAAATTTAATTGTACTTATATGGAGGTATTTAGATTTTGGAAGAATCTTTATTATGCTATTTATTGTAACTAGTTTTTTCATTTTTGGAAAAAAAATATTTCAATCTAAAAAAAACAAACAGCTTTTATTACTTTCAATTAGCTCCGTTATATTTATAATAGTTACTATTTTAAGCGTTACAAATTCAGTAGGTATTAGATACTTTATTGTATCATATATTTGTTTTAATTTATTAGCTTTTTTAATTTTAAGCAATTTTTTCAAAACAAAAAAAAACATATATGCTATTCTGTTTTTAGGACTAATTACTGGTAATTTTTGGGTATACCCAAAAGAAATATCTCAAGGATGGAGAGCTACATTAGGTCATATCCCTTATCATTCTCTTAGATTAGAAGCAATAGATTATTTAAATAATGAGCATATTGATGTTACAGAAGTTGGAAGTTTTTTTCCAAATTATACTACTTTAGATTTAATCGATTTAAAAGGCGACAAAAGGTCTTTTGAAAAATTTAATGGAAAGAACAAATATGTATTTTATGCATCTACCTATAACTTATCTGATGAAGAACGTGATCTATTAAATAATAATTATATTATACTCAAGAAATTCCATAAATTTAACACAACTATCAACATATATATATTAAAAAAATGATTTTACTAAACGGGAAAAAAACGGCAGCAGATATTAAAGAAGAAATTGCGTTAGAAGTAAGAGAGCTAAAAGATAATGGCCATAAGACACCGCATTTAGCTGCAATTATTGTTGGTAATAATGGAGCAAGTATTACGTATGTAAATGCAAAAGTAAAAGCTTGTGAGCGTGTTGGTTTTGAATCTACTTTAATAAGATTGACTGAAAAAGTTACAGAAGATGATTTACTTAATGAAATTGCTATTCTAAATATTGATAATGATATTGATGGTTTTATAGTGCAACTGCCGCTACCAAAACATATAGACGAGCAAAAAGTATTAATGGCTGTAAACCCAGACAAAGATGTAGATGGGTTTCATCCAACAAATGTTGGGAAAATGGCCCTAAACTTACCCACATTTATTTCTGCTACTCCATTTGGTATTTTAGAGTTACTAGATAGATATAACGTAGAAACTTCTGGAAAACATGTGGTGGTTTTAGGAAGAAGTCATATTGTTGGTAGCCCGATGAGCATCTTACTTTCACAGAAAAGAAAAGTTGGTAATGCAACGGTAACCATGTGCCATAGTAGAACTAAAAATTTAAAAGAACTTACGTTACAAGCAGATATTATTATTGCAGCCATAGGAATTCCTGAATTTCTAAAAGCAGATATGGTAAAAAACAATGTTACTGTTATAGATGTGGGCATCACGCGTTTGGCAGATTCCTCTAAAAAAAGCGGATTTAGACTAGTAGGAGATGTTGCCTTTGAAGAAGTCTCTAAAAAATCTGAATTTATTACACCAGTTCCTGGCGGTGTTGGACCAATGACCATTGCAATGTTATTAAAAAATACATTATTAGCTTGCAAAAGGAATTCTTAAATATTGGGATTAGAAGCGCACACATCCTTACAATTTATATTTTAAAAACTTAATATTGTGGTAATAACAAGTATTATGTTTAGATTTACTAAATGGATTTCTTCTTAAAAGAGAACAATAATTTTACTCCTTTCTCTGTGCAACACGCTATTGTGGCACTTTTTTGTATTTGCTTTGGTTTTGCTTTGATCTTTATTACCAAAAAACAGACGCATAAGGTGCAATCGATTATTGGAAATATTTTTACTTTTTCAATTTGTTTTACTGTTCTCTTAGGAACTTTTGTACACTTATACAAAGGAAATTTTAATATTCAAGAAGATCTGCCCTTGCACTTGTGTAGTTTCTTAGCACTAATAATTCCGGTTTTATCAGTCACAAAAAAGTTTGTGTATTATGAAATCTTCTTTTTCCTAATATTAGCAGGTACATTACAATCTTTAATCACGCCAGACGAACATAATTATCTAAACTTTCCATTTTTCAGATATTGGTTTGTGCACGCAGGACTTGTTGTTTTTATGTTCTTTGCAACCTTTATCTATAAGATGAGACCAACCCTTAGAAGTGTTGGTAAATCATTTTTAGGAATGCAAGCATACATGCTTTTTATGTTTATACTCAACTACTTTTTAGGTTCTAACTATTTTTACACTAATAGAAAACCAGATGTAGCTACAGCATTAGATCTTTTTGGAGATTGGCCTCAGTACATTTTTGTAGTTGAAATTCTGGTAATTCCTTATTTTATGCTAATTTACTTACCTTTTTACCTCACAAGGAAAAAAAATTAAGTATCCTCTCTATGCACCAAATCAATAGAAAAAGCGGGAGTACAAACAGACATGTATTCGCAAGGCTCTTTGAAAGGATTTGAGTATTGAACTCTCGTATTCTTTTCTAATTTTATAGACTGGCCTGCTGCTAAAACTAAAACTTCTCCATCAATAATAAACTGTTTCTTACCCTTAATGACATAAGTATATTCATCAAATTCTGGAGTTTGAAAAGGTTCACTCCAGTTGGGTGGTGCAATCATATGCGCAATACTAGTTTGGGTATTGCCGTCTGTAGCACCTCCAAAATGTTCTTCTATTAGTTTACCATCTGTCGTTGGCACAACAAATGGAGCTTTTTGAATAGTGTATTTTTTTTTCAAAACGTTTTCTAATTAAACCATACAATAAAAGATTTCATTTTTGCTAAATCAGGAATTTGTTCTAAAGTTACTTTCTGAGTCGTAAAATCTCTTAAACCTAATTCTTCTTTATCTATTGCTATAGTTGTATTTAGATCATCTAAAAACAGGGTTGCAGAGGTTAAAGTAGTTTCTACCCTATTGATCTTATTATTCACATTAATCTCAGAAAAACTAGAGTTTATATTTAATGAAGTCTCAGAATTAAATCTTGCGTCATGAATCTCAACACTTTTAATAGTAGAAACTGAATCTAGTTGCTCTTTTGGAATAATCGTTAGCATGTGCTTGCCTCCTTTTTCAAAAATTAAATATTCATCATCATCTTGAAAATAGTTATCACCTAAAGCACCTTCACTTAAATTTTTTACAATAGAATCATTTTTAAAAATATGAGTTAATTCTTGTATGGTAGTTTTTGTTGTTAAATGCCCAACTTTACCTTTTTGAATTTTAAATTTTCCTACATCACTACAACCTATAATACATATAGAAGATGCAATTAATACTATTGATAAAATATTATTTTTAATCATATTTTCTGTTAGTTATTGGTTTAACGTTCTTTTTTAAGTTTTGTTATTTTAAAACGGATATTTTAATAATAACCAAAAGTACTTTTATTAAAAGAATATTTTTATAAATTAAGTAAAACAAATTTATACAAAAATAGAATCAAAGTTTACTGAAACTTGTTTTATTTAAAGATTTTGTTTGTGATAAAAATTAAAATCATGTCACACTTAAAATTAAAAAAATAAAAATAGACTTTTAGTTTAAAAAGAGTAGACTCTTTTTATGTGCTGAGCTCCTTTTAAAACAGGTATTCAATTACTTTTGAAAATACTCAGGAATTAGTCCTTTTAACTTTTCTAAGGTTTCCGTCACTGTTAAATCGCTCATACCACCAGAAGCATTCGCATGTCCGCCTCCATTAAAATGCTCTTTTGCTAAAAGGTTTACAGGGTTTTCTGCACCTTTAGATCTAAAAGAAATTTTCATAATTCCGTCACGTTCTGTAAACACAATAGCAGCTTTCATACCTTTTATAGATAATACCAAGTTGGCCAAACTGTCAGTATCCCCTTTTTTATAATTGTATTTAGCTAGTTCTTCTTTAGATAAGGAAATAATAGCAACATTATAATCGTATAAAATCTCTAATTTCTCACTCATTGCATACCCCTGCAAACGCAAACGACTTTCAGTATTGTTATCGTTTAGTTTTTCGTGAATTAAATGATGCTCCACTCCTGCTCTCAAAATTTTAGCTAGCACCTCATGCGTTCTTGGCTTTACAGAATTAAATCTAAAACTACCAGTATCTGTTAAGATACCAAGGTATAAAGGTGTTCCAATTTTTTCATCTAACATGTCTAAGTGCCCAGAATGCTCTATTAAATCTACGATTAGCTGCGAAGTAGAAGATGCAGTAGTTTCAGAGAGCGTTATTGCAGGAAATTCTTCAGGATTCAAATGATGATCTATCATAATTTTTTTGCCAGTTGCTTCTTCTAACAAAACTTGCATTTCTGGGCCTACACGACTAATAGCATTGTAATCTAAACAAAAAATTAAATCTGCTTTTTTAATCGCTGCTGTAACTTCTTCAGGATTTTCTTCCATTAAAAGAATATTGGTAGTATCTAACCAATATAAAAAATCTGGTGCTTTATCTGGATGACAAATGATAGCCTTTTTACCGAGTTTCTCTATAAAGTGAAGTAATCCTAAAGAGGAACCAATAGAGTCTCCATCTGCAGATTTATGCGCTGTAATAACGATATAAGAAGCTGCTTGAATTTCTGCCTCAATTTGTTTGTAAATATTCATAGATTGTATTTTTTCAATTGCGAAAAATATTGCAATTGTATGTTTTTAGTGAAGATGTAAAGTTAGGTTTATTATCAAGGAGCTAAAGGAACTATTTTTAGTTTTTCAATAAGGTTCTTTTATTCTTTTATTTCTGCTTCAAAAAAGAAAAAAAGTTCAAATTTATTTGCACCATACAAATTTTAAAGAATACTAATTAATCCATTTCTTAAAATCTTTTACCCTTTCTCTACTCACAATAATTTCGGTTTCAGTATGAGAATTTAAAATTAGTTTTAAACGAGAATTAGAAAATGCAATAA
>JBLHGY010000105.1:0-6371 GCA_047616665.1 Polaribacter sp. | reverse complement strand
ATCTGCAGAACCATCTATAAAAGCAGCGCCATAATACTGCGCTTCTTCTTTATCTTCTGTATCTAAAACCATTAAATTATCACTCTCTATCTTCAAGCTTAAAAACCATTGTTTAAAATTAAAGTGAGAAATATTTCCTTTTAAGACTCCTTTCGTATTATTTTTTATATCTCGAAGTTTAAAATCTTCTAAAATAAAAGATTGTTCTAATAAAGTAATAACAGACTCTCCTTCAAAATCATAGTTTATATTTAAATAAGGAAACTTTAAACCTGCATTATTAAGACGAAGTGCCCCGTCCATATCTGGATTACTTATAAAGCCTCTTAAAGTGAAACTTCCTGATGCACTTCCCCTTAAAGAGGATAAAACATTTTTACCTAAAGGACTAAACGCATTTAATTTAAATTCTTCTAAGAAAACTTCTAAATCTATAATTGGTCTATCTGCTGAAAAATCTAAAGTCCCACTTGCCGCAATACTCTTTACATCTTTGCTTTCTATAAATAAATCTGTACTATACTTCTTATAAGAATTTTCACCTTTTATATTTAGAAATAAATCTCCTTGATTATAGTTATTTACTTCAAAATTTGCTATCTTGAGGGAACCTTCAGGTGCATAAATACCTTTTTTTTGAACAAAATCTAAAGAACCAGAAAGCACTCCTTTTAAAGCTAAACTATCTATTTTGGGTAAAAAACTCTGTAGCTTCACTTTTGTAAAATCAACTAAAAGAACCTTTTCTTCTGTTCCTTTTAAATTACCTATAAATTCAATTTTTTGTTCTCCTGAGACCAATTTAAATTGACTAAAATTAAACTCATTTGTTTTTAAATCAAATGTGATTTTATCTGTGTTTTTTTTGTCTGGATTAATTTTCCAATTGTTTTCTTTAAAGATAAAGGATGATTTCTCAAAACCTAAAACAGATTTTCCCTCGGAATTAAAGGTGTAAAAAAAGTCTAGATTAAAATCTTCATTCTTTTTATTTCCTCCCTTAAAAATAGATTTAAAATACAAGGTGTCATTTTCTGTTCTATTTAAGAGGTTTAATTTAGAGACGTTATAATATGCTGTATTTACCTCATCTGCTGTTAAGGAAGTATTGTATAGTTTGTTTTTATTATCTGTTCTAAAAGAAAGAACTTTTACCTCTGTACCAAAAGCATCTATTCTTGGTGAATTAAAACTTAATCGAAACAGGTCTTTATCTGCATTTATTTTTCCTTTTATTTTTGTTTTATTGTCAATAAAAACTTTCGGAAAAAAAACAGTTATAATTTGGTTGTAAACTGTAAAGTTAAAATCTAAATATTGTTTAGGTTCTACCTTGTAAGGTTTATAATTAGTATAAATACTACCCAATGCATTTTGAGCTACTCGTGGTAATTCAGAAAATGAAAACTTGCCCTTAATAAAGCCCTGTGCAATATCCTTAGAATCAACACCTATGATTTTTATACTATCCTTTAAAGAGGATGTAACCGTAAACTCTTCAAAACGGTGCTCTTCTTTTTGGTTTGTATACCGTACGTTTTTAAAATTTGCAATTCCAGTAATATCGTCAAATGTATTTCCCTCTAAATCTAGTGCTATAACTCCTTTTACTATAGCCGTGGTATCTCTGGTAAATAGATTCGTTTCTTTTAAGTTTAAGTAAGAAATATTAGATTTAAAATCAAACTTATGTATTTCAGTTGATAAATCTACCAAACCATTAAGTTTCATTTTTAAATTGGCATCATCAATTACTAAACTTCCATCAAACTTATTATTCTGATACTGACCGTTCGCAATGATATTATGATAAGAATAGTCATTAAGGTAAAGTTCAGAAACAACACCTACAAACTTGGTATTCATCTTACTTAACTTGAAACCAATTCCTTCTACAGCTCCTTTTAAAGAGATATCTCCAATAATAGGATTCTTCAAAAAGGAACCAATATTAAATTTAATAAACTGAATATCTCCTGCATAAGAAGCAGTTTCAACCGCATCTCCATTATTAATTTCTAAATCTGAAACTACAGTACCTATTTGAGATTTCAAAGTTAAAATAGCTTTCACTTTAGAAGGAGTTATATTTACTTTTCCTTTAACATCAAATTGACCAAGTTTTTCAATTTCCGAAGGTAAATTTTCACCCAATAGATTAGGTGCTATATTTTTCAATTCTTTATAGTTTGCAGTTAAAGTATTCAAGTCTCCATTAAAAATAAAACCTCTTTCTCTATTTACCGCATTTTTAAAAGCTAAATTCCCATCTAATCTTATTCCTTTTTCTGTCGTAAGTTTTAAATTATTAAGATTAAAATTATTTAACTTTCCGTTCATTTTTCCTGAAAAAGAAATCATATCCCCTCCATTTAATTCACTATAAATTTTTTTCAAATCGAGAACCTTTAAATTACTTTCTTTAAATTCTGCTTCTATTTGAACCTTATCGTTAAAATTAGATAAATCACCTCTATCATAAGTAAAAAAGATATTTGCCCTTAAACGAGAGTTTTTAGTATCTAATATTGTACTCTCAAAAGTCATAGCACTTTTAGTAAACTTATAATTGGTAGTAAAGCTAGTTACCTGTAAATCTTGGTTTGTCCTAAAATACAGGCCTCTTGTATTTAAAGCAACATCAGCGCCAACGATGTCTAGATCTTGTACATTCCCTCCAATATTAGTTGCAGAAAAATTTAATGGTTTTTCTTTATTATCATTACTTATTCTTAAATCTAAGTTCTGAATATATACATTATTCGCTTTTAAAATAAACGGAGGATCTAAAGAGTCTTTTGGCGTATCGCTGCGAAAACTTGCTGTAAAAACAGACATATTATTAGTTGTTTCTCCTTTATAGGTCTTCATAAAGTAAAAAGCATCCTCTATAGTAATAGCATCAAACAATAATTTATTATTAAAAACTTTTTTTACACTTAGTAAAGAAGTACTTATTTTTTTCACAAAGATTAAAGTATCCTTATGATGGTCTTTAATTTGCACCTCTTTTAAAGCTATGCTTCCTAAAAAAGAAAGGTTTACTTTTCCAATAGATAAATTTGTACCAAAGTCTTCGTTTATTTTATTCGTAGCATAAACGCCTAATTTTGTTTGCACAAAAGATGTAGAAAGTAAAAGACTAACTAGTAGCAGAAAAAGTGCAATGCACCCGAACCATTTTAATATTTTATTACCTATGTTTTTAATGACGAATTGTTTTAGTATTATTCACAATATTTAAAGAAAAGTAATCAAAAATATTGCCACATATTACAAATAACGTGCAATTTTAGTAAAGAATTAAATTTCTATTCTTAAAAAGGGAAAATCAACTTAAAATTATACCTAATTTTGCTAAAAAAGATTTTATAATAATTATGAAAAAAACCATTTATATTTTAGGTATAGAATCTTCTTGCGATGATACTAGCGCGTCTGTAATTTGCAACGGCAAAGTATTAAGTAATGTAGTTGCAAACCAGGAGGTGCATTCTAAATATGGTGGTGTTGTGCCAGAATTAGCTTCCAGGGCGCATCAACAAAACATAGTCCCAGTAGTTCAACAAGCTTTAGAACAAGCAAATATTACAAAAGAGAAACTAACTGCTATTGCTTTTACCAGAGGCCCAGGTTTAATGGGTTCTTTATTAGTAGGCACCTCTTTTGCTAAATCTTTGGCTTTGGGTTTAGAGATTCCGTTATTAGATGTAAACCACATGCAAGCGCATATTTTAGCCCATTTTATAGAAGATGAAGGTAATAAGATTCCCTCTTTTCCTTTCATTTGCCTTACTATTAGTGGTGGCCATACACAGATTGTGAAAGTTACAGATCATTTTAAAATGGAAATTTTAGGTGAAACTATAGATGATGCCGTTGGTGAAGCTTTTGATAAATCTGCAAAAATTTTAGGATTACCATATCCTGGCGGCCCTTTAATAGATAAGCATGCAGAATTAGGAAACCCCAAGGCCTTTCCTTTTACAAAACCAAAAGTGGGCGATTTAGATTTTAGTTTTAGTGGTTTAAAAACCGGTATTCTTTATTTTATACAGAAACAGCAAAGAATAAATTCAAATTTTATTGAAGAAAATTTAAATGACATCTGTGCATCAATACAATATACCATCGTAGAAATTTTAATGGAAAAGTTGAAAAATGCAGTAAAACACACAAATATTAAACATATTGCGATTGCAGGTGGTGTTTCTGCTAATTCTGAAATTAGAGCACGCCTAAAATTAGCAGAAAAACATTTTGGTTGGACAACCTTCATACCTAAATTTGAATATACAACAGATAACGCAGCGATGATTGCAATTACAGGCTACTTAAAATATTTAAATAAAGCGTATGCCGATGTTTCTGTAACCGCAAAAGCACGCTTAAAAGTTACCGAGTAAACTTTATTAACAACTTCTTTTTGATGAAAAACTTTAAAAACAGCCTCTTATTCAATGTTTCCTATTTCTTTCTATGGATCGGTTATTTTATTTTTGCTCGATTCTTTTTTCTCTTATTTTATTTTGAAAAAACAAAAGAATTAGAGTTTACCACAATCTTAAAAACCTTTTTATACGGCATCCAATTAGATACTTCATTTAGCGCATATCTCTGTATAATTCCTTTTTTATTAATTATTTTCTCAACATTTATAAACACTGTAATAATTGTAAAGGTTATTAAATGGTATTCTTATCTATTACTAATTTTTATTACACTATTGTTAATTATTGACGCCAGTCTATATGAAGCTTGGGGCGTTCGCTTAGATACAACTGTACTTGCCTATATAGATACGCCCGAAGTTATGATTGCTTCAGTTTCTGCTTATCAGATGATTTCTGGAATTCTCTTTTGGTTCATAACCTCTTACATTTTTATCGTAATTTTTAAAAAAATAATTAATAAAAATGGTAAAAAAATAAATATTAAAAACTGGCTACAAATACCCTTATTATTGCTTCTAACTGGAGCACTTATCTTACCTATAAGAGGAGGTCTCCAAGAAATACCTGTAAATCAAAGCAATGTGTATTTTTCTAGCAAAATGTTTGCAAATCATGCTGCTGTAAATTTTATATGGAATTTTTCCAATACGGTTACACATAAAACAGGCAACAAAAATATTTATAAATTTTTTGATAATAAAACCGCTAAAAGCATCATTCATAAAACCAGAGACAAACTGCTATTATCAACCTCAGACACTATCTTAAACACTAAAAAACCAAATGTAATTTTAATTATATGGGAAAGCCTTACAGCAAAGGTTGTGGGTGCTCTAGATGGTGAACCTAATGTTACAGTAAACTTAAACCGCTTATCCAAAGAAGGAATTTTATTTACTAATTTCTATGGGAACGGAGACAGAACAGACAAAGGAATTCCTGCAATTTTAAGCGGCTACTACCCACCGCCAATAAAGCGTATTATGCGAATGCCTAATAAAACGAGAAGCTTGCCAATGTTGCCTAAAAAGATGAACGCGTTAGGTTACAAAACATCTTTTTATTATGGTGGAGATTTAAATTTTGGCAATATGAACACGTATTTAAGAAATGCAGAAATAAATGAAATTATAGATGGAAGTGAATTTGATAAAAAAGATTGGAACTCTAAATGGGGCGCTTTTGATGATGTTTTCATGAAAAGGTTTGCAGACGATTTAACAGCAAAGCAAAATACTCCATTTTTTAAAATTGCACTAACATCAACAAGTCATGAGCCTTATGAGTTAAATGATACCTATAAATTTGGACAAGATTCTGAAGATAATTTATTTAGAAGTTCGCATGCTTATACAGACAAAGTTATTGGAAAATTTATAGCTTTTGCAAAAAAGCAAGATTGGTATCGCAATACCTTAATTATAATCATGTCAGATCATGGGCATTCTTCACCTAAACATGAAGGAGCATACTTTTCTCCAAAGAAGTTTAGAATTCCGATGTTATGGTTAGGTGGCGCCTTGCATAAAAAAGGAATAGAAATAGATAATATAACTAGCCAAGTAGATTTCTCATACACTTTATTAGATTTATTAAATGGAGATAATTCTGAATTCAAATTCAGTAAGAACTTATTTAACAAATCAGAAAGCCAATATGCTCATTATACATTTAATAAGGGTTTTGGTACGCTTTCTAAAAACGGATTGTACTTATTTGATTATGTAAGTAAAAAGCCAATTTTAAGATATGGTAAAGCTGCACACTATTTAGATTCTCTAGGAAAAGCCATTACCCAAAACGCATACCAAGATTTTTTAGATAGAAAATAGTCTTAAATTATTACTTATCAATATTATAGCTGCTTTTATATTTCTAAATCTATTTCTAAAAACAAAAAAACTCCAACAAATAAAT
>JBLHGY010000104.1:0-6386 GCA_047616665.1 Polaribacter sp. | reverse complement strand
TGGTACTTTGGTGCAAATCACCCAAAAATTGATGTTTCTTATGATTACAATAAATTAAGAAAAACAGTAACCGTAAACATTCAACAATTACAAGCACAAAAGTTTCAATTCCCCTTAACTTTAGATATTTTTGAAGGAAATAAAATTAGGAGAGAAACCGTTTTTATAGAAAATAATGATGCTTCTTTTACCTTTGATTTTAAAATAAAACCTACATTAATTCAAGTAAATGCAGATGGTGTATTATTATGTGAATTAAATGAAAATAAGGTATTAAGTGAATCTATTTTTCAATTAAAAAATGCTCAGTATTATACACATAAGAAGGAAGCATTATTAGAAGTTATAAAAAAACAAGATGATAAGAGTGCTTTTACTGCAGTTGTAGATGCTTTGGATGATTCTTCATATAAAATAAGAGTTTTAGCACTCGAAAATATCGATTTAATTAATAAATTTTCAAAGAAAGATGCCATTAATAAAATTATGCAAATAGCAAAATTTGATAAAAAAACATTGGTACAAGCTGCTGCAATTGAAACCTTAGGGAAATTAATAGATCCAGAGCTAAAACAAATATTTATTAAGGGATTAAATAGTAAATCCTACGCTGTAGTAGGAAAGTCTTTAGTTGCCATGTATTATGTGGACAAAGATATGGCTATAATAAAATCTAAAGCACTTCCAGATGAGGTGCGAGAAATACTAACAACCCCATTAACTAAGATTTTTATAGAATCTAATGATGAGACAGAATTGCCTTTTATTGCAAAAAGTGTAGTTTCTGGAATGTATTTATCGGGCACAGGAGCAACAAAAATATTGTATGAAAAAGCTTTTTCAAGGATTTCTAAAAGTAATAATATGCAAGCAATTCAGAACTTAGTAGAAGATATGGTTGTAAAAGGGAATCAGTATAAAAAGTTTAGTTTCGATAAAGTGGCTATTAACTTAATGAGAACCATTATTAAGACCCAAGAAAAAAGCACAAATTCAAATAGAGAAAGAAATGTTGCTATCGTTAAAGAGGCAATGATGGGGTTGCTGTAGTTGTTTCTTAGGATTGTAATTGAAATAACCTAGCAGCCTTCAACACTATTTATAAATTTTAGTTTTTGCTTAACCACATGTAATTCAAACGACTTCATCTAGATTTGCGTGTTTTCTTAAAAGTATTTGGTACTTCCTTAAAATTTACTATTTAAGTTACTTTTAGATCTGGTCCCTTAAAAACCCGGTTAAAAGAAGTGATTTTCTTAAATTATACTATTCATAACAGCGTTGTAGTCTATACAACGTACTACTTATAAAACATACTTGCTGTTTGTTATTGCTGGCATAATGCTGCATTGCTATGAAAGAAAGGTCTAATGAGTGGCCTCTTTTTTGTTGATTTTTTTACAAAAAAGAAAGCACGATTATGCTTTAAAATGACCACTTGTGCCTTACTTTTACTGAAAATTAAACTATGAAAAAATTAATACTATTATTTTTATTTTGTGTGAGTTCGTTCGCTTTTTCTCAAGAGATGAAACGCGAAAATATTAGTGGAAAAATTATTGTGGAAGGAATAGATATCGAAGGCATCACTATTTATAACACCTTGTCTAAAATAGGGGCGGTTACAAATGAAGAAGGTGAATTTACCATTGCCGTGTCCTTAAATGATCTATTGGAAATTAGAGCTTTAGAATATCAAAAACTTGATGTTCGTATTAATAAAACTATTTTAGAATCGAAAAAAGTACATGTTTTCTTAATTGAAGAAATTAACACGCTAGACGAAGTAGTTGTAAGGTCTAAAAAGTTGACTGGCAACCTAAGTGCAGACCTCAAGAGGGTGCATACTTTTAACCAGAAGTTAGATGCTATTTATTTTGGAATAAAAAATGAAGATGCATACCAACTTAAAGAAGATCTTAGAGATCCAGTAAACACAATAAGTACAAAAGTAGCTCCTCAAACGGTTGTGCATGGTTTAAATATTGTGAATATTGTAGATCAATTATTAATTCCGCTTTTTAGGTCTGAAGTAAAAGATAAAAAAGCAGCCGGAATACCAGAAGTACCTTCTAAGTCTATTAAATACTATCTTGGCGCTAATTTTTTAGTTGAAAACTTTAGCATACCAGAACATCGGGTAGAGGAGTTTATTAGATATGTAGAAGATGCCACATTTGATTTTGATTTGCTAAACTACGGCCACGAAATACAGTTTCTTGAGTTACTGAACTTCAAGAGCAAGGAGTTTTTAGAATCTAAAAACACTGCATATTAAAGAGTGAATTCTCTCTTATAATACATCTATAACACAAAAACTAGCAAAAGCAACTCCGTTTTTTTTTGAGCTAGTTTTTGTTTTAAAAACAACCAACAATTCTAAAAGAGTTTTAAGAATTCATATATAAAGTCAGATAGGTAATCTTATCTTTGCACTTTATTTATTTTTATGTCTATAAACACACTTTTAATAACTCCCCCTTTTACACAATTAAATACAGCATATCCAGCAACGGCATACATCAAAGGTTTCTTAGATTCAAAAGATGTAAAAGCAACGCAAATGGATTTAAGTATAGCGCTGTTTTCGGCAGTATTTACCAAAGAATTTATAGATGCTATTTTTAAACAAGCAGACATGCTTGGCAATAAAGACTTGCCTTTAGTTTATAATCAAAAAGAAGAATATATAAATAAGGTAGATTCTGTAATGAATTATTTGAGAGTGCAAGAAGTTACAGCAGCGTATCAAATTGTGCATAAAGATTATTTACCACATGGCCATAGGCGCATAAAATTAGATAAAGACTTAACAACCGAATTTGGAAAGTTAGGTATTTTAGACAAGGCAAAACATATTGCCACACTTTTTGTAGAAGAACTAGGAGATTTTATAAACGCTAATGTAGATGAGTTTTTCTCTTTTACCCGCTATGCAGAGCAATTGGCAAGAGCAGCATCTAGTTTTGATACTATTGATACGTATCTTCAATATGAGACTACGTTAATAGAAGATGAAATGTTGTATTTGTTAGAAGAGCAATTGCAAAAAGATACCTATGATTTAGTTTGTTTTACGGTTCCTTTTCCAGGGAATTTATTTTCTGCTTTGAGATGTGCTCAATTTATAAAAGAAAAATACCCAAAACTTAAAATAGCAATGGGTGGTGGTTATTGCAACACCGAACTAAGACGTTTGTCAGATCCTAGAATTTTCAATTTTATAGATTTCATAACTTTAGATGATGGTGAAGGTCCGTTATTAAAAATAACAGATTTTCTAGATGGAAAATTAGGAGCCGATGCTTTAGAAAGAACTTATATCTGCAGAGATAATACTGTGGTGTATGCTAATAAACTACCAAACACCATATTTCATCACAGAAATTTACCAGCTCCTAGTTATATAGGATTGCCAACAGATAAATATTTATCTTTTTTAGATGTTATGAATCCCATGCATAGAATGTGGTCTGACGGAAAATGGAATAAATTAACTATTTCTCACGGTTGCTATTGGAAACAATGTTCTTTTTGTGACGTGACCCTAGATTACATAGGGAATTACCAAAATACAACAGCAGACGATTTGGTAAATAAAATTGAAAAGATACTATCAGAAACGGGTATTACTGGTTTTCATTTTGTGGATGAAGCCGCTCCACCAAAAATGCTTAGAGCTTTGGCGAATACCTTAATTGAAAGGAAGGTTTATATTACTTGGTGGACCAACATTCGTTTTGAAAAAACATTTACTCCAGAACTTTGTGCTTTATTATCTAAATCTGGCTGTATTGCAGTAACTGGAGGTTTAGAAGTTGCTTCTGATAGATTGTTGGAAAAGATGAAAAAAGGAGTAGACATTGCGCAAGTAGCAAGAGTGACCAAAGCTTTTTCTAATGAAAATATTATGGTTCATGCGTATTTGATGTTTGGTTTTCCTACGGAAACAGCGCAAGAAACCATCGATTCATTGGAAGTTGTGCGTCAGTTATTTCAAAGTAATTGTATTCAATCTGCTTTTTGGCATCAATTTGCTTGCACAAGCCACAGTCCGGTGGGTAAAAACCCAGATGAATTTGAAATTAATATTACAGGTCCGAAGTTTGAAGGTTTTGCCGAAAATGATCTGTATCATGAAGATCCAACAGGAGCAGAGCATCACTTGTATAGCGAGGGTCTTAATACTGCTTTAAATAATTACTTAAATTATAAAGGTTTTGAAATTCCTTTAGAACAGTATTTTAATTTTAAAGTACCACATACAACACAGGTACATCATTTAGTAGAAGGATTCTTAAAACAAAAAACACTTCAAAAAGTTTAAAGTAAAAAATATCAAGTTAAAAAGCCTGCTTTATTCTGAAGTTCTCTTTTTATGCTTGCTTCTGATATTCATCAAAAGTGCCATCGGCATAAAAAACAACAATGCGTTGTATTTTTTTTATATGTGAATTATTTTCTAAATCGAATATAGTAGGAGTAGGGGTTGTGCTATTTTCCGCTGAAACTTCAGTAATAGGAAAAGCTCCAATTCCATTCAATAACCATTTAATATCAACATCTTTAAATTCTGCAGTCACTTTTAGAACAAAATCTAAGCTTGGTTTGTTTCTTCCAGAAAGGATATGAGAGATACTAGAACGCTGAACACCTACCTTATCTGCGAACATAGATGCCGAAATTTGATAGTGTTCCATCATTTTTTTTAGTCTATCTGTAAAATCTTTACTGTTTATCATTGTAACATGTTAAGGTGTTACAAATGTAAAACTTATCATTTTAATCAAGCTATTAAATCTTAATTAAATTCATTTCTTCAATTACATAGTTAAAGTATAACTTTATATATGATTCTTAAGTAATACAATTTAAGAGTTTTAACTTTAGAATATAGTATTTATTTATGCAATAGCGTTTTTGTATTTAGCAAAGAGTATAAAAATTTAATTTACGTTTACAACTGTAATATAATTTCTGCTTTTCTTTGTTTACAAATGTAATATTTGTGTTATTTACATTTGTAACATTTTAGTTTGATTACAAATGTGATTCTATTATTTTTACAGCAGATTACACAACAACCAATTATGAATTTATTAGCAATTGATTTTTTAGAGACCATTTACAATAAAGAAAAAGAAACTTCTCTTTTAGGAAAATGGATTCGTTTTAAAGACATTAAAGATTTATTTAAAAAATATGAGGCTGCTTTTCAAATATCTGAGTTAGGAACTTCAGAAAAAGGAACACCTATATATACCTTAAAAATTGGTTCTGGAGAAAAGAAACTCCTAGTATGGTCTCAAATGCACGGAAACGAGAGTACTGGAACAAAAGCCCTGTTTGATCTCTTTAATTGTTTGCTGCTTTCTAAACAATCTGAAATAAATTCAATTTTAGAGTCTTGTACACTTCTTTTTGTGCCCATGTTAAACCCTGATGGTGCAGAAGTATATACAAGGGTTAATGGGAACAACATCGATTTAAATAGAGATGCAATAGATAGAAAAGCAAAAGAAAGTAAACTTTTGCGCGCTTTATTAGAAGAGTTTAATCCGCAGTTTTGCTTTAACCTGCATGATCAAAGAACTATTTTTAATGTAGAAAACACAAAAAACCCTGCTACCATATCATTCCTAGCGCCCTCAGAAGAAGAAACAAGAGCTTTAACAACAGGGAGAAAAGAAACCATGAATGTTATTGTTGCCATGAATGCCATGTTGCAAAAAGTAATACCAAACCATGTTGGTAGGTATACAGATGCTTTTTACCCAACGGCAACAGGAGATAATTTTCAAAAATTAGGTTTTAATACGATCTTAATAGAGTCGGGGCATTATCCAGATGATTACATAAGAGAAGTTTCTAGAAAATTTACTTTTTACGCTATTCTTCAAGGAGTATATTACATCGCCAAAACAGATGATTTCACTTCATACAAAGCGTATTTTAAAATACCGAATAACGATAAAGTTTTTTATGACGTAATTCATAGATATTCAGACTCTAAAGATGATCTTGGATATCAATTTAGAGATGAAATTATTGAAAACAAATTAGTTTCAAAATTAGTAAAAGTTGAAGAAACTTCGCTAAAAGGCAAGTTTGGACATCGCGAAATCGTTTTCGAAAGCTAAATTTTTTGAATTTAATTCATTTTTACCTATGTTTTGTTAAATTAAAATCATAGATTTGCATACTTAATTGAATATTACACAAATTATGAAAAAATTTATCTTAGACGAAATCGACCATCAAATTTTAGACATTTTAATTGAAAATGCAAGAACCCCATTTACGGATATTGCAAAACAACTTTTAGTGTCTGCAGGTACAATTCATGTTCGTGTAAAAAAGATGGAAGATGAGGGTATTATTCAAGG
>JBLHGY010000103.1:0-6400 GCA_047616665.1 Polaribacter sp. | reverse complement strand
ACTGGAATTTATAAAAATAAAAGAATAACCGTAATTTCAACAGGAATTGGTCCTGATAATATAGACATTGTTTTAAACGAGTTAGATGCTCTGGTAAATATTGATTTAGAGACAAGAACTCCTAAAGAAAAACTGACTAAATTAAACATCGTTAGGATTGGAACTTCTGGAGCTTTGCAATCAGAAATTCCAATAAATTCCTTTTTAATAAGCACGCATGCATTAGATCTTAATGGGATGCTTCACTCCTATCAAATAGATGCGATTTCTAATCCGATGATAGAAAACGCATTTGTAAAGCACACCAATTGGAGTGCTAAAAAGCCATATCCTATCATCATAGAAAATAATAAGGAATTAGAACTTAAATTTTCATCAACAAAAACCTATAAAGGTATTACAGCAACTGCTGGAGGATTTTATGGACCACAAGGTCGTGTTCTTAGGCTTCCGGTGCAAGATTCTGAACTAAATGCTAAAATAAATAGCTTTAATTATAACGGACAAAAGATTTCTAATTTAGAAATGGAAACATCTGCGATATATGGTTTATCAAAACTGTTAGGTCATAATGCTATTTCTATGAATGCTATTATTGCCAATAGAACAAATGAAGTATTTAGTGAGAATCCTGACAAAGTTATCGAAGATTTAATTTTATATACTATTGACAGAATAATTAATTAAAAGAATTTATAATAAAATGATCTATTTTAACGTTTTCAAAATTGAGAAAACTAAGTTGCATTCATTAAAGAAGTGTATCTTTGCATTAAAAAATTATTTGAAAATGAAAAAAGTGTTATTTATTGCAGTTTGTATTTTAGGAATTCTTTGTTTTTCTTCTTGTAGAAGTACTTCTAGATCTTGTGGTTTAGCAGATGCAACAATAAATTTACAGGTAAATTTAACAGAAGCAGTTATAGCTTAAATTTAATTTACTTTTTAATAACAATCTCACAAATCCACTTTTTAGTGGATTTTTTTATTTTTAGTTACCAGAAAATCGATTCGGCTCCTATCTTTTTTAAAAATACATTTGTCTTAGAGAAATGTTTACTACCAAACCAACCTCGCCAAGCCCCTAATGGAGATGGATGTGGTGCGATTAAAATATAATGCTTTGAAGTATCTATTAATTTAATTTTGCCTTCAGCAAATTTTCCCCAAAGTAAAAAGACAACATTTTCTTTTTCATTTGAAATTTGTGTAATTACTGCATCTGTAAACTTTTCCCAGCCTTTATTTTGATGCGATCCTGCTTCATGCGCTCTAACCGTTAGCGTTGCATTTAATAATAAAACTCCCTGAGATGCCCATCTTTCTAAATTCCCATTATGTGCAATTTCTTGGTCTAAATCTGTGGCAATTTCTTTAAATATATTTTTTAAAGATGGTGGATGCTTGATTCCCTCTTTTACAGAAAAACACAATCCGTTTGCTTGATTTTCATCATGATACGGATCTTGACCAATAATAACTACTTTTAAAGCAGCTACAGAACAAAGATCAAAAGCTCGAAAAATATCTTTTTCATCAGGAAAACATTGGTGTTTGCTATATTCTTCTTTTACAAAATTTATCAAATCTTTAAAATATGATTTTTCAAACTCATTCTGTAAAATATTTTTCCAGCTATTCGCTATTTTTAGCTCCATTGTTCCTTATTTTTGTAAAGAACCAAAATTACGAATTTGAACACGAATATTTCAGGAAAAACATTACAAGATTTAGAGTTTTCTACAGTTTTACAGCATGTATCAGAACATTGTATTTCCGGTTTAGGAAAAGAAAGGGTGCGAGAAATTCAACCAATAATTAGTAGAAAACAACTTTTTATAGAATTACATTTGGTAAATGAATATTTATCTTCTTTTCAAAGTGAAAATAGAGTACCAAATCATGGATTTGATAATGTAACGGAAAGTGTAAAAAGATTAAAAATAGAAAATAGCTTCATTGAAACAGAAGCTTTCTTAAAGATAGCAGGTACATCGCTTACAGTAAATGAGCATATTAAATTTTTTAAGAAATTAAAACTACAGTTTCCTGCGTTTTTTGAGCTTTCTCAAAAAATTGAGTTCACTTCTTATATTGATGATGAAATTAAAAAAATAATTGATATTTCGGGCGAAGTAAAAAACAACGCATCCTCTGCTTTAAAACAAATAAGAAGAGATATTAATAATATTCGTGGTAAAATTGGTGCTAGCTTTTCTAGTGCGCTCTCGAAATCTATTGCTGCCGGTTATCTAGATGATATTAAAGAAACCGTTGTAGACAATCAGCGTGTTTTGGCGGTTTCTGCAATGCATAGACGTAAAATTGCAGGTAGCCTATTGGGTTCTTCAAAATCTGGTAATATTGTTTACATCGCACCACAAGCTACCTTAGCATATAGCAGAGAGTATCAAAATTTAGTATATGAAGAAAAACAAGAAGTAATTAAGATCTTAAGAGCCCTAGCGGAAACAGTTAGGCCGTTTACAAGCCTTTTAGAAGAATATTTGGAATACTTGGTACATACAGATGCTGTCGGCTCAAAAGCAAAATATGCACTGGAAATGAATGCTATTCTGCCAAAAATAACCAAAGAAAAAAGAATTTTCTTTAAAAATGCCATGCATCCAATATTATGGAGAAAAAATAATGCTCAAAAAATAAAAACAATACCTCAATCTATAGAACTCAACGAAAAACAACAGATTATTGTTATTTCAGGACCCAATGCAGGTGGAAAAAGCATTACTCTAAAAACGATTGGTTTATTGCAATTAATGCTACAAAGCGGAATTTTAATTCCTGTAGATGAACGCAGTCAGACGTATGTTTTTGATACTATTTTAACAGATATTGGAGACAATCAATCTATAGAAAATCAGCTAAGTACCTATAGTTACCGCTTAAAAAATATGCGTAATTTTTTACGTAAATGTGGAGAAAGCACCTTGTTTTTAATTGATGAATTTGGTACGGGGTCAGACCCTGAATTGGGTGGTGCTCTAGCAGAAATATTCTTAGAAGAGTTTTATGAGAAAAAAGCTTTTGGAATTATTACAACCCACTACTCTAACTTAAAAGTGCTGGCAAATGAATTGGAAAATGTAACCAATGCAAACATGCAGTTTGATGAGCGCACCTTAGAGCCGTTGTACAAATTGTTTGTTGGGCAAGCTGGTAGTTCTTTTACATTTGAAGTAGCGCAGAAAAACGGAATTCCATTTAGTATTATAAATAAGGCAAAAAAACGTGTAGACACAGAGAAAGTTCGTTTAGACCAAACCATTTCTAAACTGCAAAAAGAAAGAAGCAAACTACAACGAAATTCAGACAATCTAGAAAAACAAAAATCTAAAGGACAAGAGCATTTAGAAAGTTTACAAGAAAAGGAAGATAAAATTCAACTAAAACTAGCTGGTTTCCAAGAGTTATATGACAATAACCAAAGAATGCTTTCTTTAGGTAGAAAAATTAATGAGTTTCTAAACAAATACTTTCAGAATAATAATAAAAAAGAATTAAATACTAATTTCAACAAATGGGTGGTTGATGAAAAAGTAAAATACGCTAAGAAGAACCCGCTAACACCGAAGACAAAATCTCAGAAAAATGTTGCAAAAGTTGTTGAAAAACAAATGCAAGATGTCATTAAAAAAGTTGAGAAAGAGGTTCTACAAAAGGTCGTTGAAGTACGTAAAGAAAAGAAAATAGAAGCGGTTAAAATTGCTGAAGAGAAAGCAACATACGATTATCAAATAAATGATAGAGTGCGTATTAAAGATTCTAATTCTATTGGTACCATTGATAAAATTGAAAAGAAAAATGTAATTATTAATTACGGCGTTTTTACGACAAAGACTTCTTTGAGTAATTTAGAGTTGGTAGAAAAGGTAAAAAAGTAGTAACGTTATATTTAAAAAGCGGTAAAAAGGGGAAATAGACCCTTTTTACCGCTTTTTTTATCTTTTTAATTTTTTATTTCTTCACCAATACCCACAGTTCTACTTCCTCACTCCCACGCCAATGTTGGTCTCTTTTGGTTTTTTCTGAAGCTACTTTTACAGATTTCTTTAAACATTTTTCTAATTGAAAACGCACTCCTTTTGCCAATTCCTTTTCTATTGGGTGCTCTTTAGATGCTTTTGTTATTTGACCTAAATTAGAAAACAATATAACTAGTTTACCGTCTTTAGCCAATCTGTTATTTGCTTCCGCAAAAAACTTAGGAAATAAATTTTTATTATAATAAATAGCTTCATCAATTTTCCCTAAACTAGAAGCTGCTGGCAACCAAGGCGGATTGAAAACAATTAATTCTGTTTCATTTTTTAATTCACCAAAAAGATTTGCATCGATTAATTCAATCTTACGAGACAGTTTTGTATCTCCCATAGCTTCTTTTAAACCTGCAATTGCATTCGGATTGGTATCTGTTCCAAAAACCTTTTGAAAACCATGTTGCACCATTTGAAAAGCCAAAACACCACTACCAATACCAACATCTATTGCAGACTTCTTAGCACCTTTATATCGCTTTAACCAATTGTCAAACAAAATTAAATGGTCAAAACGGGTTGGGAAATACGTACCATAAAACGGGTGAATTTTATTTCTTAGAACAGGCACTTTAATTCCGTTTGTATACCATTGCCAAGCACTATTTAATCCTTGTACTTGCGGAAAGGTTAAAAAGAATTTATCGTTTTCTGGATAAAACTTTTCTAACCAACCAATACTAGGCGCTTTTTTAACCGCTACTTCTTGATTTACAATTTCTATAAAAACCTGATTCGAAAGCTGATGATATTCAGCTCTATATGCACGTTGCTCTGAAAATGTTTTATTTGGCAACCTGTTCTTTAAATGTTTGTGTAACTCTTTTAAGAGCATCATTCCGTTGCTATAAAAATCAGTAATTACAACAGATGAACCTTCTTTCATTGCATAAATAGTAGCTCTTACGTCTGTAGTGCTTTCAAATTTTATTATAATTTCACCAGGAACAGCTGGTGATGGTTTATTTATTTGTGTTTTTGAATTCATCAATTGATAGTACATTATAACGTTTTACCAACTAATGTGGTTCGCAAAACGTGCGTTTAAAATAGGCTTATAATTGGTATTTAGTAACAAACAGACATTAAGTTGATTGCTTTTGTTTTAATACTCTAAATACGATACCGCAAAGATACTTTTTAAAACCTATAAATTGCACTATAAATAGATAATACAGAAAGATTGCAACATATTTCTACAGAATATTTCAATAGAAAATTAACAGTATTTTAAATGATTTATTATAGAATCAATAAAAATAGTGAAAGAAGTTTTTTAAGAGATTGAATTGATTTAATTATTCAGATATTTGTAATAGAACATTTATTTACCCAACTAATGATTTCAAATACTGTTTTAGAACAACTTCACAAATCGCTTTCTGGTGATGTGCTTTTTGATAGCTTACATAAAACCTTATATGCTACAGATGCTTCTGTTTACAGAAAGATGCCTTTGGCGGTTGCATATCCTAAAAATGAAAAAGATCTTAAAACCTTAATTACCTTTGCAACTCAGAGAGAAATTACGCTAATACCCAGAACTGCTGGTACTTCATTAGCAGGACAATGTGTTGGAGACGGAATTATAGTAGATGTTTCTAAACATTTCACAAAAATTATTTCTTTTGATGAAACTTCAAAATCTATAAAATTAGAGCCCGGAATTGTAAGGGATTCTTTGAATGTATATTTAAAACCGTTTGGTTTATTTTTTGGTCCAAATACGTCTACATCAAACCGCTGTATGATGGGCGGAATGGTAGGTAATAATTCTTCGGGAAGCACCTCTATAAAATACGGAGTTACGCGTGATAAAGTATTAGAAATTGAAGCGATTTTAAGTGACGGTACTTCCGTTACTTTTAAAGAAATAACTTCTCAAGAATTTAGTGATAAAACAAAAGAAAATACTTTAGAAGGAACTATTTACAGAACTATTTTTGAAGAACTTTCTTTAGAAAAAAATCAGCTAGAAATTAAAGAACAATTTCCGAAAGAAGCAATACATAGAAGAAATACAGGGTATGCTGTTGATGAGTTTTTAACGTCTGACTTGTTTGGTGGATCAGCACCAACTATAAACGTTGCAAAATTTTTATCTGGTAGTGAAGGAACTTTAGCTTTTTCTACAGCAATTACATTAGAACTAGATCCTTTACCCCCAAAAGAGAGTATTATGGTGTGTACCCATTTTACAAGTATAAATGAAAGTTTACTTGCTACGGTTATAGCAATGAAACACGATTTATACAATTGCGAATTAATGGATAAGACAATTTTAGATTGTACGAAAAACAATCGTGACCTTGCAAAAAATAGATTCTTCTTGCAAGGAGACCCTG
>JBLHGY010000102.1:0-6439 GCA_047616665.1 Polaribacter sp. | reverse complement strand
ACAAGCTAAGTATTAGAGTTGTAAACGAGTACCCTTGGAGTAATATGTTTGCCTACAATATGTTTTTAAGACCTACAGAGTCAGAGTTAAAAGACTTTGATCCTGAGTGGACCGTGGTAAATGCGCCCGGTTTTATGGCAGATCCTGAAGTAGACGGAACACGACAACATAATTTTGCCATTTTAAACTTTACAAGAAAAATAGCTTTAATTGGTGGGACGGGGTACACAGGTGAAATTAAAAAAGGAATTTTTTCTGCTTTAAATTTCATATTACCTGTTTATAAGAAAACATTGCCAATGCACTGTTCTGCAAATGTTGGTAAAGATGGTGATACCGCAATTTTCTTTGGACTTTCGGGTACCGGAAAAACAACGCTTTCTACAGATCCTGATAGAAGTCTAATAGGTGATGATGAGCATGGTTGGACGGAAGAAAATACCGTTTTTAATTTTGAAGGGGGTTGTTATGCAAAAGTGATTAACTTATCACAAGAACAAGAACCAGAAATTTTTGCTGCAATTAAAAAAGGAGCAATTCTAGAAAATGTTGTTTTGGATAAAGAGGGGGTTATCGATTTTGGAGATACTTCCATTACTCAGAATACAAGAGTTAGTTATCCTATTTATCATATAGACAATATTCAAAAACCATCAATAGGTAAAAACCCAAAGAATATTTTCTTTCTAACGGCAGATGCTTTTGGTGTTTTACCTCCAATATCTAAATTAACTCCAAATCAGGCAGCTTACCATTTTATTTCTGGTTATACCGCAAAAGTTGCAGGAACAGAGGCAGGGGTTACAGAACCAACACCTAGTTTTTCAGCTTGTTTTGGCGCACCTTTTATGCCATTGCACCCAACAAAATATGCAGAAATGCTAAGTAAAAAGATGCAAGAGACAGGCGTAAACGTTTGGTTGATAAATACAGGTTGGTCTGGCGGGCAGTATGGTGTAGGAAGAAGAATGCCATTAAAATATACAAGAGCAATGATTTCTGCTGTTTTAAATGGTGATTTAGGAAGTTATAAGTATGAAGATTATCATATTCATTCTGTTTTTGGAGTTGCACAGCCAAGAACTTGCCCTGGTGTGCCAGCAGAATTGTTAAGTCCTAGAGCAACTTGGAATAATGATGAAGCGTATTATAAAACAGCTTTTAAATTATCGAATGCCTTTAGAGAAAATTTCACACAATTTGAAGAAGTTGCTAGTGAAGATATCCGAAGAGGAGGTCCTCAACGATACGCTTTATAGTAAAGTGTTGGTTTTATTAAAATCGTTTAAAAAGAAATTTTTAGACGATTTTTTTTGATCTTCATTTTAAAATATAAAATTATATATTTTAGGAATTATAAAAATGATGAAGAAATTATATGCTATTTTTAAAGATACTAATAGAATGTGATACCAATTAAATGAAGCAATAGCTAATAATTTACCAAGCATTTTAACCATTTCTGTATGCCAGGAACGATTCAGTTAGCGCCCTCGGGTAATTCAATTATTTTGATGAAAGATTGCCAGGTTATTAGAGGTTATCTTAGCGTTTTGCAATTATTAGAAGTCCTCATTAATTGTATTGCTAAAAAGTCTTCAAATAGTCAATTTCAATTTGTTTTAGAAGATTTATAAAAGCAAAAAACATCCTTCTAAATTTTCAGAAGGATGTTTATAGAGTAGATATCTAAAATTACTCTTTCTTAGTATCTTTTTGAATATTTACAGAAACAATGGTTCCTACTTCATTCGCTTTTTCTTCTATTTCTTCAACTGTACCCTCAATTTCTTGAGTGCTAGTTGTTGTTTTTCCGTTCATAGTAGTAGCAGTAGTAATTGTTGCTGCAGCCATTTCAGAAGTAGCTCCTTTAATTTCTACACGTACTTCTTTCCTAATCTCTTCACTATGTGAATTGGCATTTGAATGTCCCCCTAAAATAGGAGCAATTACCAAACCAATCAAACAGGTAAGTTTAATTAAAATATTCATAGATGGGCCAGAAGTATCTTTAAAAGGATCTCCAACTGTATCTCCAGTTACCGCAGCTTTATGCGCTTCAGAACCTTTATATGTCATAACTCCATTAATCTCTACTCCAGCTTCAAAAGATTTCTTAGCATTGTCCCATGCTCCACCAGCATTGTTTTGGAAGATTGCCCAAAGTACACCAGAAACAGTAACACCGGCCATATAACCACCTAACATTTCTGCAACTAACATGTTGTTTTCTTGATATGCCAATTTACCTACCAAAACAACAAGTATTGGAAAACCGATTGTTAAAAGACCTGGTAACATCATTTCCTTTAAAGATGCTTTCGTAGAAATAGCGACACACTTATCATATTCTGGTTTCCCAGTTCCTTCCATAATTCCTGGAATTTCTTTAAACTGTCTTACTACTTCATTTACCATTTCCATAGCAGCTTTACCAACAGCATTCATTGCCAATGCAGAGAATACTACAGGCACCATACCACCAACAAATAGCATTGCTAATACAGGTGCTTTAAATATATTAATACCATCTATTCCTGTAAATGTTACATAGGCAGCAAATAAAGCCAAAGAAGTTAATGCAGCAGAAGCAATGGCAAAACCTTTACCTGTTGCAGCAGTTGTATTACCAACAGCATCTAAAATATCTGTACGTTCTCTAACAATTGGATCTTGTTCACTCATTTCTGCAATACCACCTGCATTATCCGCAATTGGTCCAAAAGCATCAATTGCTAATTGCATTGCTGTAGTTGCCATCATTGCAGAGGCAGCCAATGCAACTCCGTAAAAACCTGCCAAAGCATATGAAGACCATATTGCAGCAGCAAATAATAATACAGAAGAAAACGTAGAAATCATCCCAGTTGCTAAACCAGCAATAATATTTGTTCCTGCTCCTGTAGAAGACTGTTGTACAATTTTTAAAATTGGTTTAGAACCTAAGCCTGTGTAGTATTCTGTAAATGCAGAGATTCCTGCACCCACAACTAAACCAACTAAACATGCATAAAATACTCTCATTGATGAAATATCTTGAAGACCTTCACCAAAGAAATCCATTTGCATTGTTTCTGGTAACATCCAAGTTACTAAACCGTAACATGCTGCAGCAACCATTGCGATAGCTGCCCAATTTCCAATATTTAATGCTTTTTGAACATCTGCTTCTTTTGCATCATTCGATGAGATTTTAACTAGAAGTGTTCCGATAAGAGAAATAATAATACCTACACCAGCAATAGACATTGGTAGTAAGATTGGTCCAATTCCGCCAAAAGCATCTTGAATTGCACCTCCCATATCTTTAATCACATAATTTCCTAAAACCATTGCAGCTAATACAGTTGCTACATAAGAACCAAATAAATCAGCTCCCATACCTGCAACATCTCCAACATTATCTCCAACATTATCAGCAATAGTTGCTGGATTTCTAGGGTCATCTTCTGGAATATCTGCTTGCACTTTTCCAGCTAAATCAGCTCCAACATCTGCAGCTTTGGTATAAATACCACCACCAACTCTTGCAAATAAGGCAATAGATTCAGCTCCTAAAGAGAAACCAGCCAATGCTTCTAAAACAACAGTCATATCTGATGTTGAAGTCCATACTCCATCCATAAAATATTGAAAGAAAAATATAAAGAATGCTGTTAAACCTAATACAGCTAAACCTGCAACACCAAGGCCCATTACAGTACCACCACCAAAAGAAACTTTTAATGCATTTGGCAAACTTGTTTTTGCAGCTTGTGTGGTTCTAACATTTGTTTTGGTTGCAATTTTCATACCCATGTTTCCTGCAAATGCAGAAAATATAGCACCAATAATAAAGGCAACTACAATTAAATAACTACTATTCATATAGAAAGCAATTCCAGCTAAAACAATACTTGCTCCAACTACAAAAATTGCTAAAAGTCGATATTCTGCATTTAAAAAAGCAAGTGCTCCTTCATAGATGTGGTCAGAAATTTCTTTCATTTTTCCATCACCTGCATCTTGTTTCATTACCCAAGATTTTTTGACTAGCATGTATGCTAATCCTAAAACAGCCATTGCAATTGGCATCCAAATCATCATTGATTCCATATATTATTTTATTTTTATTAGTTTAAAACGGTCGTAAATGTAATAAAATCAAATAGAAATAAAAAACCTCTTAAAAAGTTAATTTTAAGAGGTTGATAAAATATGGGTATTTTTTTTGTTAAATCTTAAATTTATCAGTCTTTTTATAGTCGCTTTGTTTGTATCTCTCAACACATGCATGAAAAATTTCAGTAGCTTCTTTAGCGTCTCCCCAACCACCTACATCTACTTTTTTCTTTTCTAAATCTTTATATACTTTAAAGAAGTGTTCAATTTCTTTTAATCTGTGTGGATTTAAATCTGAGATATCACTTTTATTATTCCAAATAGGGTCGGAAATAGGCACACAAATAATTTTTTCATCAGGTCCTTTTTCATCCGTCATGTGAAAAACACCAATTGGTTTTACTTCAATAACACACATAGGAAACGTTGGTTCATGTCCTAAAACCAAAACATCTAAAGGGTCATCATCTAAGGCTAAAGTCTCTGGTACAAAACCATAATCTGCAGGATACATCATAGAAGAGAACAACATTCTGTCGAAACGAATTTTGTTCAAATCAAAGTCATATTCATATTTATTTCTACTTCCTTTTGGTATTTCAATTAAAACATCAAAAGTTGTTTTTTCTTTTGGACTCATAAATTTTGTAATTTTTTTTAGCGTAGTGCAAAAATAGTGAATTCATTAAGGTTTTCAATACAATAGACTGCGAATTTACGCAATGCTTTTCGCATAAATGATTAAGTAGGTGTCAATTAAAAAGTCCTTTTTTCAAAAAAGGAAAAAGGACTTTTTAATGCGTTTAAAATCCTCTTATAAGTATAATACTTCTTTAACAGCTTTTATAACATCGTTTGCATTCGGAATCCATTTTTCAAATAAAACTGGAGAATAGGGAGCAGGCGTGTCTGCTGTTGTAATTCTTTTAATTGGTGCGTCTAAAAAGTCAAATGCTTCTTGTTGAATTCTATATGTAATTTCAGAAGCAACACTTGCAAAAGGCCAAGCTTCTTCTAAAATAACCAATCTGTTTGTTTTTTTAACTGAGGTTAAAATAGCAGCATGATCCATAGGACGTACTGTTCTTAAATCTATAATTTCAATAGAGATGTTTTCTTTAGCCAATTCATCTGCCGCTTTGTAAGCTTCTTTTATTATTTTCCCAAAAGAAACAACGGTTACATCTGTACCTGCTCTTTTAATGTCTGCAACTCCAATAGGTATGATATACTCCCCTTCAGGAATCTCCATCTTATCACCATACATTTGTTCAGATTCCATAAAAATTACCGGATCATCATCTCTAATCGCTGCTTTTAATAACCCTTTTGCGTCATATGGGTTAGAAGGAACAATAACCTTTAAACCTGGTGTGTTTGCAAACCAGTTTTCAAATGCTTGCGAGTGTGTAGCACCTAATTGTCCTGCAGAAGCTGTTGGGCCTCTAAAAACAATAGGACAGTTAAACTGACCACCTGACATCTGTCTGATTTTTGCCGCATTGTTAATAATTTGATCAATTCCAACCAAAGAGAAATTAAACGTCATGTATTCTACAATAGGTCTATTACCATTCATAGCAGAACCAATTGCGATCCCTGCAAACCCAAGTTCGGCAATAGGAGTATCTATAACTCTTTTTGCACCAAACTCGTCTAACATTCCTTTACTAGCTTTATACGCCCCGTTGTATTCTGCAACTTCTTCGCCCATTAAATAAATGCTTTCGTCTCTGCGCATTTCTTCGCTCATGGCTTCACAAATTGCTTGTCTGAATTGAACTGTTTTCATTGAATCTAAATTATAGTTTGTTTTTTCTTTCGCAAAAGTAAGGAATTAGCAGAAGTTTTTACTATCTATTTTTCATAAAATAATTTTTTTCAATTTTTGATAAAATTCTGCATACAAAACTGAAGTATTGGTATGGCTTTCGTGTGCTATAAAATAAATATTCTATACGTATTAATCTAGGTGAAAATGTTGCTATAACGAAAGGAATGAACTGATGATTAGAAAGTGGATATAACAAAAACAAATAAATTCGATAGAATATTTGCACAATTTAATCAAGAGCTCGGAAATGGTCAGAATTTAGGCAAGACAAATTTTTATTTTATATGTTAAATAATGAAAATATTTACTATGCATGCATAGTAAATTTAAAAAAAAGGTGTAGCTTTGACCGTAAGAAAAAATATAAAAATTTTAGTTTATGAAAATATTAGTTTGTATTAGTCATGTGCCTGACACAACTTCGAAAATTAATTTCACAAATAATGATACTGAGTTTGATAAAAACGGAGTACAGTTTGTAATTAATCCTTATGATGAGTTTTG
>JBLHGY010000101.1:0-6466 GCA_047616665.1 Polaribacter sp. | reverse complement strand
AACCAATTCCTGGAGGTGCAGCTGCAAGGCCTTTTATAACACATCACAATTCTTTAGACATCCCTTTGTATATGAGAATTGCGAATGAATTATATCTAAAAAGATTAATTGTTGGTGGTTTTGATGGTGTGTATGAATTCTCGAAAAACTTCAGAAATGAAGGAATGGACAGAACACACAACCCAGAATTTACAGCCATGGAAATCTATGTTTCTTACAAAGATTACAATTGGATGATGGATTTTACTGAGCAATTATTAGAGCACTGTGCTATTGCCGTAAACGGAACTTCTGAAGCTACATTTGGTGAACATAAAATAGATTTCAAAGCACCATATGCTAGAATTACCATGGCAGATTCTATTAAACATTTTACTGGTTTTGACATTACTGGAAAAACAGAAGATGAAATTAGAGAAGCAGCAAAATCGATGCACATCGAGGTAAATGCAACCATGGGTAAAGGAAAGTTAATTGATGAAATTTTTGGAGAGAAATGTGAAGGAAACTACATTCAACCAACTTTTATTACAGATTATCCGAAAGAAATGTCTCCGCTTTGTAAAGAACACAGAGACAACCCAGAATTAACAGAACGTTTTGAGTTGATGGTTTGTGGTAAAGAAATTGCAAATGCATATTCTGAATTGAATGATCCTATTGACCAACGTGAACGTTTTGAGCATCAATTAAAATTAGCACAAAAAGGTGATGATGAAGCCACTGAATTTATAGATGAAGATTTCTTACGTGCTTTAGAATATGGTATGCCACCAACATCTGGTATGGGTATTGGCATGGACAGGTTGATTATGTTTTTAACAAACAACCAATCGATACAAGAGGTATTATTCTTTCCACAAATGAGACCAGAAAAGAAAGCGCCTTCTATAGAACTAAACGATGAGGAAAAATCAGTTTTAAATCTTATAGAAAAAGCAGGGAAAATAGATTTAAATGATTTAAAAACACAGTCTGGCTTGTCTAACAAAAAATGGGACAAAACCATTAAAGGGTTAACCAAAAAAGAAGTAGCTAAAGTTTCTAAAACAGATGAAGGTTTGTTTGTAGAACTTGTATAATATAATTTTAATATTCCTGCCAGCTCAGGAATCAAAGAAAAAAGGAACTACAGCAATGTAGTTTCTTTTTTTTTGAATTCTTTTTTATGTTGCTTATCATGAAATTTTGGAATACGTTTGTAGCCAATAAGACTAAAAATACGCAATGGAAAACTATAAAAAAATAATTGAAGATATTTATGCTGAAGTTAAAAATATAGAAGATATTGGTACCGTTGCCAATTATATTCCCGAATTAGCACTTGTAGATGCTAGCAATTTTGGTATTCATATAACAAACACTAACAACGCTTCTTTTGGAGTTGGTAATTTTAATAAAAAATTCTCAATACAAAGTATCTCTAAGCTCTTGTCTTTAACATTGGCGTACAAATTAGAAGGAGAAAAATTATGGGATCGAGTAGATGTAGAACCTTCTGGGAATCCGTTTAACTCTTTTTTACAATTAGAAACAGATTTAGGGAAACCTAGAAATCCTTTTATAAATTCAGGTGCCATTGTGGTGTGCGATGTTTTACTAAGTCATTTAAAAAACCCTAAAGAAGATTTTTTAGATTTTTGTAGAGAAATTTCTAACAATGCTACTTTAAATTACAGTAAAAAAGTAACCCAATCTGAAAAAGATTCCGGCTTTCGAAATATTGCAATTTGTAATTTTATAAAATCTTTCGGAAACATTAATAATGATGTAGCTGCAGTAATCGATTTCTACTTTCATATTTGTTCTTTAGAAATGAGTTGTAAAGAATTATCTGAAATATTTATGTTTTTAGCAAATGATGAATTTAGCACCTCTAAAGGAAACAAGATACTAAGCATGAGCCAAGCAAAAAGGATTAACGCTATTATGCTTACATGTGGTTTTTATGACGAATCTGGAGAGTTTGCGTTTAGAGTAGGTTTGCCCGGAAAAAGTGGAGTTGGAGGAGGTATTATAGCCATTCACCCAGATAAGTATTGTATTGCAGTTTGGAGCCCTAAACTAAACGAACAAAGCAACTCTTATAAAGGGATGCTATTTTTAGAGAAGTTTACTACAAGAACTGCTTCTTCTATTTTTTAAAGTACTATAATTAGTATCCTGCAAACATTTAGTTTTTAAAAATGCTTGCAGGGTGCTTTTATAAATACCAACACTTTTTAGTGCTGATCAGGGTAATTTTCTTGCTTGTTTTTTCTACTGGAATCGTAGATATTCCATAGCGTTAAACCCATGTAAACTGCGAATATAATACCACCTACTATAAAAAATCCTATGTTCATGTTGTCCTTCTTTGTCTAATTGCTATTGCAAACAATAATATTGTTCCTGGCCAATGCGCTGAATATTGTGCTTCATCTGTCATTCCTAATATTCCGTAACCTACAGAATACAACAAACACATGAAAGCTAAAATAATTGGGTACCACTTTAAAATAAAACTTTTCATCTTTTAATATGTTATGTAATTTGTTATGTATACATAACATAAGGAATTTTAGGATACTTTTAAAAAAAGAAGAAATCTAATTTTAATTTAGAATACTATTTATAATAAGTATTTTTAAGAAGAACATTTATCTATTAACAAATAATATATCTTTTACGTGCCTGTATAAAACTGCATACTAATAAGTTATTTATATATTAGATCTTAAAAGAAGTAGAAAAAAAACTTCTAGTACCTAAATAATGTTAAAAAAAGCTACATTTGATTGTTGCCCTAAAATGTTATTAATAGTAATTATTTAAAGATGATTTCCTTAATTTGTTATTACAAAGGCACAGGAGTTCTCTTTACCCAAAACATTGTTAGTTATAGAACTGTTTTAAAATCAATGCACAACGCATTTAAAATATAATTAATGAAAAAAGATAATTTACCTTTAATTTTAATTATTGTAAGCTTAATCTTATTGAACTTTATTTTCACATCTAACGAAATGAATTTAGGTTGCTGGTTGCGAATTTCTGGAAGTATATTTCTAATTTTCACAATGATTCTTACAATTCGTAAAAGAGAAAAATACGTAATCTAAATTATATCTAATTTTTTAGCTTTAGCACTTATAAACAGACTTCATAAGCTATGAAAAACCAAATTTATTGATGAGAAGTATAATTTTTATAGCACTATCTGTATTGGTACTTTCCTGTTCAAATAAGTATCAAGAAGTTTTGAATTCAGAAAATGATTATCAGATAATTCCAAAACCAAAAGAGCTAACCATAACAAAAGGTCGTTTTTTATTGAGTTCGAATACCGTTATAATTAACAGTGCTAATTTAAATCAAGAAGCGAAATATCTAGCCGATATGTTAAATAGTATTTCTGCTATTAAGATCACTTTAAAATCATCTGGCAGCAAAAACACAAATATCAAACTAAAAATTGATAATTCCATTAAAAATAATGAAGGCTATAAGTTGTCAATAAAATATAATGCTATTGTTATTTCTGGGAAAACCAACATTGGTGTTTTTTATGGTATTCAAACTTTACGTCAATTATTACCTGCAGAAATTGAGAATATTGGTAACGAGATATCAGAATTGACAATTCCTGCAGTTGAGATTATTGATAGTCCTCGATATAAATATAGAGGCATGCATTTAGATGTAGGTCGTCATTTTTTTTCAGTAGCCTTTATTAAGAAATATTTAGATTTAATAGCGATGCACAAAATGAATTCATTTCATTGGCACCTTACTGAAGATCAAGGATGGCGGATAGAAATTAAAAAATATCCCAAATTAACAGAAATTGGAGGTTTTAGAAAAGGAACTGCAATCGGCCTTGCTGGGACTAAAAATGCACCATATATATATGATGATGTGCCGTACGGAGGATTTTATACTCAAGAAGAAATAAAAGATATAGTAGCCTATGCCAAAGCCAGACATATTACGGTAATTCCTGAAATAGAACTTCCTGGACATTCCTCAGCTGCTTTGGCAGCTTATCCACAATTCGGAAATACAAAAGGACCATATGAAGTAGCAAAAAGATGGGGAATTTTCAATGAAACTTTTGCACCTACAGAAGAAACATTTAGTTTCCTAGAAGATATTTTGAGAGAAGTCATGGAACTTTTTCCTAGTAAGTTTATTCACATTGGTGGCGATGAAGTCTTAAAAAAAGAATGGAAAGAGAGTTCTTATGCTCAAAAAGTAATAAAAAGAGAAAAGCTCAAAAACGAAAACGAATTACAAAGTTATTTTATAAGACGTATAGAAAAATTCTTAAACGCTAATAATAGAAAAATTATTGGTTGGGATGAAATTCTTGAAGGTGGAATAGCACCAAATGCAACTGTAATGTCATGGCGAGGCGTTGAAGGCGGTATTGCTGCAGCTAAACAACATCATACAGTAATAATGACTCCAGGAACACATTGCTATTTTGATTATTACCAAGTAGGTAAAGAGGGGCAAAAAAAAGAAGCCCTTACGGGTAGTAAAAGGTATACTACTGTAGAAAAAGTATACTCTTACGAACCTACTCCATCCGAGTTAAGCGCTGAGGAACGAAAGTACATTCTAGGTGCACAAGGAAATGTTTGGACAGAATATATGCCAACTTGGAATCTAGTTGAATACAATGTATTGCCAAGAATGACAGCTTTATCGGAAGTAGTATGGTCTACTAAAAAGAATAGAAACTGGGAAGATTTTCATAAGCGCTTAAAACATATCGTAAAACGATACGATGCTCTTGGATATAATTATGCAAAACATAGTATTAATAATAAATAACAACTACTTACAACAGCAGCGATAATTCATTGTAATATTTTTTTACTAAAAAATTACTTTAAGTTTTTACGAAATATTCCTTCCGTACTTTCTATCGAGTTATTATATATTCATTTTAGTAAATAACAACAAGAGTATCTTATTTTCTGCAACAATCTTGTGCTTCATTATGAAAAACTGCTAATAGTACCTCTAAAATTAAAGTAATTTTTTAATAAAAACCATCAAACTGCGCTACAGACGCCTCAAAAGTTTGTCTTGTAAGTGTTGTAATTTAAATACGTTATCAACATCAAGCATATAATAGCACCTAACTCATTATTCAAAACAACTTATTAATAACTAAAAAAAACTACCCTTTAAACTTCATGCCTAAATGCACCACCTTTTTAGTTTCATAGAAATCTTCTTCAAAGTAAGCTGGTAAATCATAAATAGTTGCAGAAGTATATAATTTTAATTCTTCAGATAAATCGCCTCCTTTAAGATATAGAATGCCATTTTTTAGATCGTGATTTTGTTTTTTATTAATTCTACCTTTTGTCCAACCTACAAAAGTTTCCATTTGTGCAACCGCTCTGCTTACAATAAAATCATAGGTATCTTTAACTTCTTCGACCCTACCATTCGTAGTTTTAACATTTTCTAAACCCAAACCTGCTACTACTTCATCTACTACTTTTATCTTTTTACCAATAGAATCTACCAAATGAAATTGGGTTTCTGGAAACAATATTGCCAATGGTATACCAGGAAAACCACCGCCAGTTCCAACATCCAATACCTTAGCATCTGGCTTAAATTGCACTACTTTCGCTATTCCTAAAGAATGCAATACGTGGCGCAGATACAATTCATCAATATCTTTTCTAGAAACAACATTTATTTTCAAATTCCAGTCTTCGTATAATTCCTGTAATTTTTCGAATTGTTGAATTTGAGTTGCTGATAAGTTTTTAAAATATTTTCGAATAATATCCATCTAATAAGTTTGAGCCGCAAAAATAGTTATACTTACCAAACAATTCACAACAAAATCTGTCGTTTATTGTAAAAAGCAGTTTCAAAAGCATTATTTTTGTAAAACGATACTAATACACCTAAATGAAAACAATAAATTTCTCAAGAGTAGATAAAGCAAAATTCTTTAGAACCCTTAACAAAAGAGTTAATAGTTATTTCAAAGAAAATGAAATTAATAGAACCGGAAACTGGAAGCTATATTTAAAAGCAATTATTATGTTTTCTGTATTTTTAGTGCCGTTTATAGTAGTTTTAACAGTTACTATGCCGCAATGGGCGATGGTTTTATTAACGATACTTACGGGTATAGGAATGGCCGGCGTTGGAATGAATGTAATGCATGATGCCAATCATGAATCTTTTTCTCGAAAAAAATGGGTAAATAAATTAATGGGAAGTAGTATATATATCCTTGCAGGAAATGTATATAATTGGAAGGTACAGCACAATGTGCTGCACCACACGTTTACCAATGTGAAAGATCATGACGAAGATATCGATGCCGGTAGAATTATTCGTTTCTCTTTGCATTCTAAATGGTTAAAAATTCATAAACTTCAAAAATATTATTCTGTTTTCCTATATGGTTTATTAACCATTAATTGGGCAATTACCACCGATATAA
>JBLHGY010000100.1:0-6495 GCA_047616665.1 Polaribacter sp. | reverse complement strand
TTATTTGTATTCCGTCTGGAATTACAGAAGTAGAAAAACGTGCTGTAAGGGATTCTGCGAAACACATGAATGCTAAAGAAATCTATTTAATTTATGAGCCTATGGCAGCTGCAATTGGTGTTGGTATCGATATTATGGAGCCAAAGGGGAATATGATTATAGATATTGGTGGTGGTACAACAGAAATTGCTGTTATTGCATTGGCTGGTATTGTTTGTGATCAATCTGTAAAAGTAGCAGGAGACTTATTTACAAATGATATTATGTATTATATGCGCACACAGCATAACCTACATGTTGGGGAAACTACTGCAGAGAAAATAAAAATTACGATTGGTGCAGCTACAGAAGATCTAGAAACACCGCCAGATGACATGTTGGTTCAAGGTAGAGACTTGTTAAGTGGTAAGCCAAAGCAAGTGCAAGTTTCTTATAGAGAAATTGCAAAAGCATTAGATAAATCTATTTTAAGAATAGAAGATGCGGTTATGGAAACATTATCTAAGACTCCGCCAGAATTGGCAGCAGATATCTACAATACAGGTATTTATTTAGCGGGAGGTGGTTCTATGTTAAGAGGTTTAGATAAGAGACTTTCTAGAAAAACAGACTTACCTGTTTATGTTGCAGAAGATCCTTTAAGAGCGGTAGTTCGTGGAACAGGAATTGCTTTAAAAGAACTAGATAAATATAAGAGTGTATTAATGAAATAATATTTTAGGAGTTCTAAAAAATGCAACAACTTATTTACTTTTTTCAAAAGTTTAAATATTTTTTATTCTTTTTATTACTGCAATTTATTGCCTTGACACTTATTTTTAACAATCTTAATTTTCAAAACAGTAAATACGTTAATTCTGCAAATGCTTTAACTGGTGGTTTGTATCATAAAGTTTCTGATATGTCTGATTATTTTAGTTTAAAAGCTACAAATACGCAACTTATAGAAGAAAATACACTTTTAAGAAACTTTCTAAACCAAAAAACAAATACTTCTTTTACAGTGGATTCAATTGTTATTGATACCGTAAAATATTATCAAAAATACACCTATACAAGTGCTAAAATCATCAATAATAGTTATTCAAAAGCATTTAATTTTTTAACTATTAATAAAGGTACAATTGCCGGTTTAAGTAAAGAAATGGCTGTTGTTAACGCTAAAGGGATTATTGGATTTACAGATAATTTATCACCTAATTATGGGAGAATTCAATCTATTTTAAATAAAAACACTAAGATAAACGCAAGGTTAAAAAATGGCTATTTTGGCACGTTACAGTGGAATGGTTTAGATTATAACACAGTGCAATTAATAGACATTCCAAGACAGGCGCCTGTTAAAATTGGTGATACTATAGAAACTGGTGGTAAATCTGCAATTTTTCCAGAAGGAATTTTAATAGGAAAAGTAATTGAAATAAATAATGACAATGCTGTAGACAACGTAATTAATGTAAAATTATTTAATGATATGTCTGTTATTGGACCTGTTTATGTTATTAAAAATTTACAGAAAGTAGAAATTAAACGTTTAGAAAATTCAGGAAATGAATAAAACAGTATATTTTGGATTGCTATTTGTATTCTTGGTTTTTTTACAAGTTTTTGTATTGAATAATATTTTGTTTTTAGGATATGTAAATCCGTATCTGTATATCGCTTTTGTTTTCTTATATCCACTGAAGAAAAATAGATTTGCTTTTCTGTTACTTTCTTTTGCTTTGGGTTTAAGTATCGATTTTTTTTCTGATTCAGGAGGAATTCACGCTTTTTCATTAGTAACAATTGCATACTTAAGATTGTTTTTTATCAGAGTTTTCTTGAATAAATTTGAAGTGGATTATCCTTTTTTTAAGTTGAATTTAGAACCTTTTGGAAAAAAGTTTAACTATATCGTAACTTTAACACTGCTCCATCATTTTTTGTTATTTTTTCTTGCTAACTTTAGTTTTCAAAATATGTCTCAGGTATTTTTAAACACCTTGTATTCAAGTGTTTTTACTTTGATTCTCTATTTTTTATCAATTTATATTTTCTCTAAAAAGCAATAATGCAAAAAAGTTTTTTACTATACTTTCTAATTACGATTGTAGGCATTGTATTTATAGGGCGTTTATTTCAGCTTCAAATAGTAAAAGGTGAAAGTTATGATCCTATACATAATGCAGCTGTAAAAACAGTTTTTGATTACCCAGAAAGAGGTTATATTTATGATAGAAATGGTGTTCTATTGGTTGCCAATCAACTTTCTTATGATGTAATGATTCAGCCTAATAAAGTAAAAAGTATCGATACTTTAGAGTTCTGTAACCTCTTAAAAATTGATAAAAAAAAATTTTTAAAAAATATCAAAAAAGCAGAAAAATTTGCAACTTATAAACCTTCAGTATTTCTAAAGCAATTGGCAAAAGAAGATTTTGCTTTTCTTCAAGAAAAATTGCACAAATACGAAGGTTTTTTTATTCAAAAAAGAGTAATTCGGAAGTATCCTATTAACGCAGCAGCAAATGTTTTAGGGTATATTGGTGAGGTAAATGAGCAGTTAGTAAAAAAGAATACATATTATCAACAAGGTGAGTTAGAAGGAAAAGATGGTGTAGAAAGACAGTATGAAAATATATTAAGAGGCAAAAAAGGAAAGAAATATTTACAATTAAATAGATTTAACAAAGTTACAGGTTCTTACAAAGATGGTTCTTATGACACACTTCCAGAAAACGGAAAAGATTTAACACTAACTCTAGACATCGATTTACAGGTGTACGCTCAACAACTAATGAAAGGAAAACGCGGAGGAATTGTTGCGATAGAGCCTTCAACAGGTGAAATTTTAGCTTTAGTTACGGCACCTTCTTATGATCCTAATATGCTAGTTGGTAGAAAGCGTTCTGAGAATTCAGTCATTTTAATGGACCCGAAAAGTTTAGAGAAACCCACGTATGATAGAGGTTTAAAAGCTTCTTATCCTCCAGGTTCTCCATTTAAAATAATGAATGCTTTGATAGGTTTACAAGAAGGGGTCATATCTGAACAAACTTCTTTTTATTGTTATAATGGTTATAGGTACGGGAATAGAAAGAATGCGTTTATGGGTTGCCATTGTGATATTTTCGGCAGACCAATACAATTAAAAACAGCTATTTCTAAATCTTGTAATAGCTACTTTGCAAATACTTACAAGAGAATTGTAGAAAAAAACAATAAGCCATCTCTAGGATTAGACAATTGGAGTGCTCATGTAAAGAGTTTTGGTTTAGGAAATTATTTAGGATATGATTTACCCCAGGGAAGTCCTGGACTAATTCCTACAGGTAAATATTACGATGATATGTACAAGTACTCTTGGAATGCTTCTACAAATATTTCAAATGCAATAGGGCAAGGAGAAGTGCAAACAACACCAATTCAATTAGCTAATTTTACAGCCGCAATTGCAAATAAAGGATATTTCTTTACACCACATATTTTAAAAGATATTGATAAAAGACCAATAGAGAACGCTAGTTTTACAGAGAAAAAACAAACTACCATTGATAAAAAACATTTTAGTCCAATAATAGAGGCAATGTATGAGGTTTTTAAAACAGGAACAGGAAAATGGAGTCAAGTGAAAGGAATAGAAATTTGTGGTAAAACTGGAACTTCAGAAAACTATACTATAGTAAACGGTAAAAGAATAAAGCTAGAAGATCATTCTATTTTAGTTGCTTTTGCTCCAAAAGATAATCCTAAAATAGCGATTGCTATTTTTGTAGAAAATGGAGGTTATGGTTCTAGAATCGCCGCTCCGATAACAAGTTTAATGATAGAAAAGTATTTAAATGGTGAGATTTCTGAAGCAACAGTGCATAGAGAGACACGCATGTTAAATATTAGTTTACAGGAAGAATACAATAAATTAATCCCAAAAATAGAAACAATTGCGGCAAGAAGGTAATAATATTTTTGCGGGGGTCGATTGGCTTTTGGTTACGCTATTTGTAATTTTAGTCAGTTTTGGATGGTTAAATATTTATTCAGCTTCAAAAACAGATGAAGATTTAGAGCTACTTAGTTTTTCAACTGAATACGGGAAGCAATTGATATTTATACTTTTAACCATTCCGTTAATTGTTATTATTCTTTTTTTCAATGCTAAGTTTTATGAACGATTTTCTAGTGTGCTCTATCTAGTTTCACTTTTATCTCTTGTTGGATTATTTATTTTTGGAAAAACAATAAACGGTGCCACTTCTTGGTATAATTTTGGTGCATTAAGTTTGCAACCTTCAGAATTTGTAAAAGCATTTACGGCACTTGCAGTGGCAAAACTAATAAGTGATAGGCAGTATAATTTTAAATTAATTAAGAACCAAATTAAGGCATTTATAGTAATATTTACACCTGCTTTCTTGATTACACTGCAGCCAGATGCGGGGTCTGCTCTTATTTATGTAGCTTTTTTCTTTGTATTGCATCGTGAGGGCTTAACATTAAATTATATTATTCTTGGTACTTTGTTAATTGTATTTTTTTTACTCACGATTTTGTTGGGAGTAACTTTAGTTTTATCAAGTTTATTTATATTACTTACAATTTTTACAGCCTATGCAATTTATAGAGGTGGAAAGCGCTTTCTTCGTTTTAATTGGTATAAAATAATAGCTAGCTATGCTATTATTACTATTTTTATTATAGGTACAGGCTTTACATATAATAATATCTTTAAACAGCATCATAGAGACCGTTTTGAGATTCTTTTAGGTCTAAAACAAGACAATCAGGGAAAAGGTTATAATTCACACCAATCTGAATTAACAATTAGCTCTGGAGGCTTAACAGGGAAAGGGTTTTTAAAAGGAGATTTAACACAAGGAGATTTTGTGCCGGAACAGCATACAGATTACATATTTAGTGTTGTTGGAGAAGAGTGGGGTTTCTTAGGAAGTTCTTTAGTAATTATATTATTTATGGTTTTGATGTATCGGGTTATTTATTTGGCAGAAACACATACCAATAAATTTGGAAGAATTTATGGATATGGTTTGGCCTCAATTCTGTTTTTTCACTTGATTGTAAATATTGGAATGGTAATAGGTTTGATGCCAACTGTAGGGATTCCGTTGCCCTTCTTTAGTTATGGTGGGTCATCTCTTTGGGGTTTTACAATCTTACTCTTTATCTTTATACGATTAGATGCACATAAAGGCTATGATTGGTAGCGGCTGTTAAGAAGTAGTAGCGGTTAAAATCGATTTCTTGCGTTGTCCTATGATATTTTTTAAGTTTACTTTAAAGGACTTTTAAATGAGCGTCTGTAAATAGGTGATGCTCATTTAAATTATAAACAATAAAAAACTCTGAATATAAATATTCAGAGTTCTTAATTTTTTACCGGAATGTAATAGCTTACATTGCAGATACGTGCTTTGTCAATTGAGATTTTAAATTAGCTGCCTTATTCTTGTGAATAATATTGTTCTTAGCTAATTTATCCAACATAGAAATTACAGTATTTAACTTACCTTCTGCTTCTTTTTTGTCTTCTGATGTACGCAGATCTCTAACAGCATTTCTTGCCGTTTTGTGTTGATACTTGTTACGTAACCTTTTAGCTTCGTTACTTCTAATTCTCTTTAATGCTGACTTGTGATTTGCCATAATTTCTTGTTTCGTTTTTTTATTAAAACTTTTGTAGTCCGTACGGGAATCGAACCCGTGTTACATGGATGAAAACCATGCGTCCTAACCCCTAGACGAACGGACCAGAACAATTAAGTATGCCTCAATTGCGGGTGCAAATATACAACGTTTTTTAAATTGTGCAATAATTTTTGAAAAAAAAATGCATTTTTTTTTAAATTTAATACGCCTTCGCAAAAAGCACTCTTTTAGAGGATGGTTTTCCGCTAAAGACACAGGTTCCAATTTCTTCTTTCGCATCATTAGGAATACATCTAATGGTTGCTTTTGTTAGGTCTTTAATCTTGTTTTCGGTTTCCTCTGTTCCATCCCAATGAGCAGAAACAAAGCCGCCTTTATTTGCTATAGCTGTTTTAAATTCTTCAAAATTATACACAGAAGTTGTGTGCTCTGTTCTAAAATCTATTGCTTTTTGGAATAAATTGTCTTGAATTTCTTCTAAAAGGTTACTTACGAAATCTACAACATCATTTTGAGCAACTGTTTGTTTTTCTAAAGTATCTCTTCTGGCAACTTCTACAGTGCCATTTTCTAAATCTCTTTTTCCAATAGCAATTCTAACAGGAACTCCTTTTAATTCATATTCTGCAAATTTTGCACCTGGTCTGTAAGTATCTCTATCATCAAACTTTACAGAAACACCCTTTTTACGTAATTCTTTTACAAAGACAGCTACTTTCTCGGAAATAGCTTCTAATTGTTCTTCACCTTTATAGATAGGCACAATTACAACTTGAATTGGAGCTAATCTTGGAGGGAGTACTAAACCATTATCATCTGAATGCGTCATAATTAAGCCGCCAATTAAGC